>CAJXLR010000041.1 GCA_913056425.1 uncultured Bacteroidota bacterium | reverse complement strand
TTCATCGAGCCGAAAATGAAACTCTTTATCACCTCTTTCGAAAGCGTGATTAAAAATTTTCTGGCCAAACTTGTTGTAAATTATTAGAAACAAGTATTCTGACCGTGGCCCTAGTTTTTTATAAAAACTATTATTTCCTTCATCGACTGCAAGGAGTTCAAGGCTACGAAAATTATCTTCCTTAAGTTTAAAAAGCACCCCTCCATTTTCAGAAGCCAGAACGTATCCTTTCTCATAATCGATGGCCAGTCCCAATCTCTGTGGAAAACATAAGTGTTGCTCAAATAGTGTTGCATCATTTGATATATGGTGATCAATGGAATTTTCCGATTATATTTGAGTTTTCGAAGGTATCATAAGAGTTATCTCATAATACAGTGATTACTGCAACGTCATTTTTAGTCGGCGCTTTATGTGTGAAACGCGACTATACTAGTGATTCTTTTTTTCAATTCACAATAACTGGCCAAAATAAGCCTACAAAAGTTCTACAAACACATATCGTCTCGACTCCCTTCCAGTGGTGGATCAACCGACAACTGCCAGGAGAAGTCCATTCATTATCACGAACCACCCCGAAAACCGATTTACCTTCTATTCAGGTGATATCGATGGGACGGTCCGTTTGTATTTACTCTGCGCTCCACCGATTGATTTAGCTCATCCAAAACGTTTGAAAAAATCAAACCAATGGTGTGATATGCCTAATTTAATTCCAGGTTCTACATGGCGTGAGGGACTACCAGATCCCATTGGTCCAAGGTCGTCACACACTGTAAATCATTGCATTATCCACCATTCTGCCGGATCCAATACAAGAACAGACTACACCAATGTAGTGCGCAATATTTACCTTCTGCACACTCAAACCAATGGTTGGGACGACATTGGTTACAATTTTGTGATTGCACAGGATGGAAGCATCTACGAAGGAAGGGATCCGCAAGGTGCCGGTGACATTGACGATATTAAAGGGGCTCATTTCTGCGGGAAAAACACCGGAACAATGGGAATTTGCTTACTCGGCAATTACGAGGAGACCTCACCGAAGGATACCGTACTCACCTCATTAAAACACTTGTTGGTGTGGAAGTGCGACAAGGACAACATAGATCCTTTGGGATTTTCAAGACATCCAGACGCCAGCTCCAACTACCTGCAGCATATTTCAGGTCATCAAGATGGATGCGCAACTAAATGCCCCGGAGACTCGGTATACCTTAGAATGTCAGATCTACGGAAAGAAGTTGATTCGCTGTTGAACACATGTTCATCTGCAGGTATGTATACCGCCACGTCAAGTAACACGTATTGGTTCGAAAGTAGAGATGGAACGATTACCATTAAGTCCGACCAAGTATTCGAGTCGGTTCTTGTTTACGATGTGCGCGGTCAATTGGTAGACCAAACCGGTCTCGACTTCACTGGCCAAACTCGTGATTTAAAAGATCTTAAGCCCGGATACTACATTGCTCAAGTGCAATTTAAATCGGGGAAACACCTCTCCATGCGACTACTCGTTTCGGACAGATAAAACGGGACGCGATTAGGTCAATATTTCTGAAGTAAAATGGCTACTTTTGCAGCCCTTTTACTATGTGGGAGAGAATATCCGTATTTGTACTTAGAAATCGCTTGCTGCTGATTACCATTCTCACGGTGCTTACAGCGTTCATGGCGCACAAAGCAAGCTTTGTTCAACTCACCTACGACAATCCGAAATTTATTCCGGACGACGACCCAGAGTACGTCGCTTATCAAGATTTCAAAAAGACGTTTGGAGATGATGGAAGTGTCCTGGTAATTGGGATTAATACGGAAAAGATTCAGACACCGGAATTCTTCAACGCATGGTGTGCCCTTTCAGATTCGATTGAAAAAAAGGACGGTATTGAACAAATCCTTTCGTTAAGCAATGTTCCAAAAATGGTCATTGGTGAGGAACCGATGGTTTTTGATGGCGATACCATGATGCGTGAGGTGCTTGTGCAACAAGCCGTTGTGCAAAAGCCGGCCGCGTCTAAAGCCGAAGTAGATTCCTTGCTGGAGGAAATCAATCGTTTGTACTTCTATCAAGGCATACTGTTCGACTCATCGTCGAACTTTACCTTAATGGCGGTGACATTGGAGAAAAAGCTTCTTGATTCAAAACAGCGAATTCCATTTGTCCGAGGTATTGTTGATGAGGTAGATGCCATTTGCGATAAACATGAGGTGAAAGCTCATTACTCTGGATTACCGTACATCCGTACTCGGTTCTCAAGCATGGTTCAGAGCGAATTGGAGATGTTTACCGCATTGTCCATGCTCATCACAGCCTTAATTCTTTTGTTTTTCTTCCGATCGTTCTATACCCTCATTTTCTCCATGCTCGTGGTTACTGTTGGAGTTATTTGGAGTTTCGGGATATTGGTGTTATTAGGCTACAAGATTACCATGTTTATTGGGCTCTTACCGCCTCTGATCGTGGTAATTGGTATAGCCAATTGTATCTATCTCCTGAATAAATATCACGACGAATACAAAACCCATAACAATCAGATCAAAGCACTTCAGCGTGTAATTAGTCGAGTTGGGATAGCCGTGTTCTTTACAAACCTCACCACAGGAATTGGTTTTGGTGTCTTTGTTCTTACCGGTAGTTCAGTACTCAAAGAATTTGGTTTAACAGCATTCCTAAGTGTGATGTCGGTATTTGCGATATCCATTGTTCTGATACCACTGATATTTAGTTATCTACCTGCACCTACCTTGAAACAAACCAAGCACTTAGATAATAAGTGGTTGAATAAAGGAATTGAGAAGCTTACTCATATTGTAACGAACAAGCGGAAGACCGTTTACATCAGTACAATCGCTGTTGTGGTCATTATGATTATCGGTTTGTTGCGCATGGAAGCCGTTGGTTACATGGTAGACGACATATCAAGCAGTAATCAGATATACAAAGACCTTCGGTTCTTCGAGAAGAACGTAAGAGGTGTGATGCCGTTTGAGATTGTAGTAGATAGCCGAAAAGAAGGCGGAATTCAAGATCCGAGTGTATTGCGTAAAATCAACTTGTTTGAAACGGAGAAGCTTGCTCAGTATCCGGAATTCTCAAAGTCAATTTCCATTGCACAAGTAATCAACTTTGCACGACAAGGATATCACGGTGGCAATCCGGAGTTCTATCGTCCGCCAGGTCGTTTGGAATTTAGCACGCTGGTAGGCTACCTACCTTCCTCAAACAGTTCGAAAGATCGGAAGATGATGGGTTCTATGGTTGATAGCACCCGAAGAAAAGCTAGAATCTCTGTGCAAATGGCTGATGTAGGCTCACGACGCATCGAAGAAATTAAGCAAGAAATCTATGCTATTGCCGATACGGTTTTCAACTATCGACGTGAAGTAATCAGCAGTACCAAAACCGATTCAATTATCGACATCTCTGTTTCGATGGAAGACACCACTCAGATGGACACGACCTATTTCACTGAGTTGGAATATGGGTTCACCGAAGTTGATTCGGCCGACAAAATCGACGTAGCACTCACCGGTACTTCAGTAATTTTTATGAAGGGTAACAATTACTTGAACAAAAATCTAATTGTTTCTCTTTTGGTGGCGTTTATTGTGATAGGGTTGATTATGGCTACCATCTTCACTTCAGTGCGAATGATTGCCATCTCCATGATACCGAACTTTATTCCTTTGTTGATTACAGCCGGGTTAATGGGTTACTTTGGGGTTAATCTTAAACCAAGTACTGTTCTGGTGTTTAGTGTGGCATTTGGTATAGCCGTTGATTTTACCATCCACTTCTTGAGCAAATACCGAATGGAACTCAAGCGCAATCGATACAACATTCAGAAAGCAGTAATCAAGGCCCTAAACGAAACCGGTGTAAGTATGGTCTACACGTCTGTAATCTTGTTCTTCGGTTTCATCATATTCGCCGCGTCTTCATTCGGAGGCACAATTGCTCTAGGAATTTTCACCTCGCTCACATTGGTTGTGGCGCTACTTTCCAATCTTTTGGTTCTGCCAAGTTTGCTGATGTCATACGACTTGGCAAAAGAAAGAGCCCGTAAGAAGAAAGCTCCTTTGATCGAGTATCCGGACGAGGAGGCATAGACTCACCTATCATCATCCAATTGCTTCAGCTAAAAAATTGACGAACGGAGATTTATCCAAGCGGTCTATTGTGCGGTAAGAGTTTTTTGGCGAGGGAATAGCATCACCCCTTCCCCATCGAAATCTACTTCCATTTACCCATAGCGGCAAGGACATCTCTCCCAATCAATCCTTCAAGTCTCCCTCCGACGCTAAACGGTTGCTCAAAAAATTATAACTTGTCCATCAAAACTATGCTGGGAATAATATTATGGTACTTCATTGGCAAATACTTCGCAGATCTTGCCGATGATTATGGAAAAAGTAGATGGGGATACGGAATATTAGGTGTCGTAGTCTACAACGTTGGTCAAATGATCGTTGGGATTGGATTGTTCATCGCAATGGACATGAGCGATTCGTTTGAGTTCGACTTCACCGATCAACTTTCAACCGCTCTGGTTGGACTACCCTCTGGATTGCTTAGTTGTTACATTGTGTATCAGCTTCTCAAACGAAATTGGTCGAAAAAGGAAGTAGCCAGCGAGGAAATCCTCGATCAACTTTAGGTTTCGCTATGGACGACCCAATACTGGATGAAGAACTGAATCTAACTAACCAACTTGGACAGTCGGTTAAATTTTGGGAGAAACGACGAATTACATACAACGTCCTAGTTGGTGTCTGCGGTTTTATCATTCTGATTATTTATTGGAAATACACACGATGGTACGACGTAGTCTTTGCAAGTATCTATGCTATCATTATGAATTTGGCGTACATGACCGGCTTTTACTTGGAAACGCTCGACCTGCACTTCCTTAATAGTCGATTTAGTATTCACAAACGACGTCCAACTCTGTTTATCTTAGGAACGATACTCGCTTGTATATTTACACTTTTGGCAGGCCTCATTGCATTTGAAATAACCACATAAATCAAGTTCGCCTGTAGGAATAATCGCCGATAAGAAGAATAATCATCGTTCATGCTGATTGTAAAACCACTCAATGATTTAGCCGTCTACGTGACAGACCTAGTCCAGGAGCGACTTTGGCTCAAGGTTATCATTGGACTGGTTTTAGGAATCGGAGTTGGGTTACTGCTAAATCCATCCAGTGGTATTTTTGATGAGTCGGTTGCACATTCACTGGGTAACTGGCTAAATCTTCCGGGTGAAATCTTCATGAAGCTCGCTCAGATGGTTATGATTCCTTTGATATTTGCCTCAATCATATCCGGGCTCGTAAGTAATGTAAGCGATAGGCTTAAGACGTTTGGGATGTGGTTGTTTCTATACTTTATAGGAACCACGACTATAGCAATTGGGATTGGAATCGCCGTAGCATTCATTTTTAATCCCGGAAACTTTGTTCAAGAACGCGGAGGACTTACAAACGTTGATGTCAGCACCCCGGAAGTTACCTCTTCGGGAGGCATCGACATACCGGATACCATATCAAACCTCATTCCGGTAAATCCATTACAAGCCATTCTATCCGGAGATATGCTGCCAATTATTGTTTTTACCATCATTATTGGTATTGCGATCACTCAGCTCGACACCAATCACTCAAGGCCTGTAATCCGATTTATAGAGGCGATTCAAAAGATTTGTATGATTGTGGTTGGATGGGCAATGCGACTCGTCCCGTATGCCGTTTTCGGACTCATTGCGGCACTGGTTTCAGCTACAGGAATCGACGTTTTTGTGGGCCTTGGATATTACATGATGGTGGTTATCCTGGGTCTTCTCATTCTTTTCTGTGTCTACCTGATCATTTATTCGATAGTCATGAAGAAAAGTCCAATCGAGTACTTAAAGTCAATCAAAGACGCCCAATTGCTCGCGTTTTCTACCGCGAGCTCAGCAGCCGTTATGCCGTTAACCATGAAAACAGCTGATGAGAACCTTGGAGTATCTTCGAAAGTTAGTGACTTTGTAATACCCATTGGAGCCACAATAAACATGGACGGAACAGCACTTTTTCAGTGTGTAACCGTGTTGTTTATGGCGCAGTCTTATGGAGTAGAATTAAACGTAATTACCGTACTGCTGCTCACCGTTACTGTTGTATCTGCATCAATCGGAACTCCTGCAATTCCTGGTGGTGGAGTAATTGTTCTGGCAACTGTACTTCAGAGCACAGGCATTCCTTCCGAAGGGCTCTTCGTTATAATAGGAATTGATCGCATCTTAGGAATGTTCAGAACGGCAGTTAATGTAACCGGAGACCTTACCGCCACTGTGGTGTTTAACAAGTGGTTTGGGAGCTCCGACAAACCTTCACAACTACTAAATACAGATTATGAAACAAATGACGTGTAACGAATTAGGCGGTGCGTGTGACTGCACATTCGAAGCCGACAGCTTTGAAGAAATCGCACAGTTAAGCCGAAATCACGGCATAGAAATGCTCAAAAATGGGGATGCTCCGCACAGAGATGCCTTGAACAAAATACAAGAATTGATGCAAGATTCGATAGCCATGCAAGACTGGATGGATAAGAAGCGAGCACTATTTGCTGCACGATGACAATCATAGCGTATAATCTGTGAGCTAGAAGCGTATGAATTAATAAATTTGCAGCTTCTTAAACAACACCTATGTCTGAGAACTCAACGCCCCAAAAGCGGTATACTGAATATAAGTCGTTCAACCTTCCTCAAATCGAGGCTGAAGTAGCCCAGCAATGGGAAGAAAACAAGGTATTCGAACGAAGTGTGGAGCAACGCGATGCATCCAATCCGTATGTCTTCTTTGAAGGACCTCCTTCAGCCAACGGAATGCCGGGTATTCACCACGTGATGGCTCGAACCATTAAGGACATATTTTGTCGATACAAAACGCTACAAGGATATCGTGTAGAGCGCAAAGCTGGGTGGGATACTCATGGTCTACCAGTAGAATTAGGTGTTGAAAAAGAGCTAGGTATTACCAAAGAGGATATCGGTAAGAAGATATCTGTTGAAGATTACAACAAAGCGTGTCGCGAGGCTGTAATGCGCTACACGGATGTTTGGAACAACCTCACCAAACAAATGGGTTACTGGGTGAATATGGATGATCCATATATTACCTACGATTCGAAATACATGGAATCCGTTTGGTGGCTACTCAAACAAGTATACAACAAAGGTCTTCTATATAAAGGCTACACCATACAACCGTATTCACCTAAAGCGGGTACCGGCCTCAGCTCACATGAGTTGAATCAACCGGGAACTTATCAAGATGTTACAGATACAACTGTTGTAGCTCAGTTCAGGTTTACACCAAACGCAGAGGCAACTGCTCCTTGGTCGTCAAACAAAGATGTTTTCTTCCTCGCTTGGACAACAACTCCGTGGACGCTTCCGTCGAATACTGCATTGACCGTAGGACCGAAAATCGACTATGTATTGGTTGAAACCTTCAATCAGTATACACACGAACCTATTCAGGTTGTTTTAGCCGAAGCCTTGATAAGCAAACAATTTTCCGGCAAGTACGAGGCTTCAGACGAACTTAATTACAGCGAAGGAGACAAGAAGATCCCGTATAAAATCATCGATCGTTTCAAAGGAAGCGATCTGATTGGTTTACGCTACGAGCAACTTTTCACATTCGCTCAGCCGTATGAAGGCACTGAAAATGCCTTCCGTGTAATCGGAGGTGACTTTGTTACTACGGAAGACGGAACCGGTATTGTGCACACTGCCCCAACTTTTGGTGCCGATGATGCGAAGGTTGCCAAAGAGGCGACCCCACCTGTACCACCTATGCTGGTATTTGACGACAATGGTAATCCGGTACCCTTGGTCGATCTCCAGGGTAAGTTTACCAAGCACATGGGTGAGTATGCAGGTAAGTATGTAAAAAACGAATACTACGACCAAGATGCTCCGGATAAGTCGGTTGACGTAGAATTGGCAATCGAACTAAAGACGCGCAACAGAGCATTTAAGGTTGAAAAATACGTCCACAGTTATCCAAATTGTTGGCGCACAGATAAACCGATTCTGTACTATCCTCTTGATTCTTGGTTCATAAAAGTTACGGATGTCCGAGATCGGATGTACGAACTCAACCAAACCATAAACTGGAAACCAAAATCAACGGGTGAGGGTCGTTTTGGAAATTGGCTACAAAACGCAAACGATTGGAATTTAAGTAGGTCTCGATTCTGGGGAATCCCGCTGCCAATCTGGCGAACCGAAGACGGTAAAGAAGAAAAAGCAATAGGTTCTGTGGAGGAACTTGTCACGGAAATCGATAAATCGATTGCAGCCGGTATGATGGACTCCAATCCCTTTGCAAGTTTCAATCTAGGCGACATGTCGAAAGACAACTACGCCAAGGTTGATTTACATAAAAACGTTGTAGATAAAATCGTTTTGGTGAATGACTCCGGCCAAGCCATGAAGCGCGAAGCAGACTTGATTGATGTTTGGTTCGACTCCGGGTCGATGCCTTATGCACAATGGCACTACCCGTTCGAGAACAAGGAAAAAATTGATCAGAATCAATCCTTCCCTGCAGATTACATCGCAGAAGGTGTGGATCAAACTCGAGGATGGTTCTATACCCTTCACGCCATTGCCACAACAGTATTCGATTCGGTTGCCTACAAAAACGTCATCTCCAATGGACTTGTTCTAGACAAGAACGGGAATAAGATGTCTAAACGTTTAGGAAATACCGTTGACCCATTTGAGACCATGGATACATTCGGTGCAGATATTGTGCGTTGGTACATGCTCACCAATGCGTCGCCTTGGGATAACTTAAAGTTTAGCACCGACGGACTTGAAGAAACGAAGCGCAAGTTTTATGGAACGCTTTACAACACCTATTCGTTCTTTGCGCTATATGCCAATATTGATGGGTTTGAATACGACGGAACCAACTATTCGTCGCATTACCAAGAAATAGATCGTTGGGTTATCTCTAAGCTAAATAGCTTAAAACAAGTAGTTACCGATGCTATGAATGACTACGAGCCTACAAAGGCCACGAGAGCCATTCAGGAATTTACCATCGAGCATTTGAGTAACTGGTATATCCGATTGTGTCGAAGACGTTTCTGGAAAAATGACGACCCAGCGGATAAGAATACAGCTTATTCGGTTCTTTACACGTGCTTGCATGATTTAAGTATCTTGATCGCTCCGTTCGCACCATTCTATTCGGATCGACTCTATAATGATTTAACCGGTGGGGAAGAATCAAACTCCGTGCATTTGGCTGACTTTGTGAAAGCTGATACCAACCTGATCGATACAAAACTGGAGGAACGAATGGATATGGCTCAGCGAATCACATCGATGGTTCTCTCAATCCGCAAAAAAGAACGTATTCGCGTTCGTCAGCCTCTTGGTAGGTTGTTAATTCCGGTTCAAAACGACAATCAACGAGAGCAGATCTCTGCCGTAGCGGATGTTATCTGTCGCGAGGTAAATATCAAAACCATAGAGTTCTTGGATAAATCCAGTGAAATCCAAATTGTCCAAACACTAAAGCCGAACTTCAAAATGATTGGCCCAAAGGCCGGAAAAAACATGAAGTTTGTTGCGAAAGCTTGTGGTGCACTGGATCAAGACGACATCAACTCCATTCAGAGTCAAGGCAAAATAGATTTACAGCTCGACAACGGTGAGACTTTTGAATTACTCCTTGAAGAAGTTGTGATACAATCTACAGACATGCCAGGGTGGCAAGTGGTTAGCGAACAAGGTTTAACGGTAGCCTTAGACATGACCATTACCGAGGAATTAGAGCAAGAAGGACTGGCACGAGAATTTGTAAATAGAATTCAGAATTTACGGAAGGCAAAAGACTTCCAAGTGACTGATTTCATTGAGGTTACTGTAAGTCATAACGACAAAATAAAACTTGCGATTGAGGCGTTTAATGATTATATTTGCGGCGAAATTTTAGCGAGTAAAATTACCTTTACTCAAGGGTTTTCAAGCGACGAAAACATTGAATTGGACGACGTTGAATTAAGTGTTGGACTAACAAAATCATAACAAGATGGGTGAACAAGTTAAAACTCGATACTCAGACGCTGAACTTCAAGAGTTCAAAGCGATTATCGAAAAGAAGATGAATCAAGCTCAAGAAGAGCTGAACAACTTGCTTAAGTCGTTACAATCAGATAACGAAAACGGAACAGACGACACCGGTAGTGTGTA
>CAJXLR010000040.1 GCA_913056425.1 uncultured Bacteroidota bacterium | reverse complement strand
TTTAGAGGATTCAAGTACTCGATTATCCGTGATCGTTGCGAATAGAAGGGGAGTTAATGATGCTGTGAAACACAATCGAGTGCACTATCTGGGATATCCTTTTTCGATATCCGAGACCTTCCAACAACGAAATACAAACAAGTCAATCGCAGACAGCTTTGATATGGTTAAGTATTTGCTCGACAAATCAACCAAAAATGACAAAGAGGTTGTCATATACATATCTATGGGGTTTGGTAACCCGTATGGAGACGACTGGAACGTTTCAATTGTAGAGGATTGGGTAGGGAAGTTAACGGACTTGGGTGTAGACTCATTTTCGATTAGCGACACGGTTGGCATCTCCACACCAAGTGAGATATCTAATGTGTTTACGGCATTAATTGGAAACTTTGGTACCGCAGAGTTTGGAGCGCACTTTCACACCCGACCGGATGAATGGCAGGAAAAGATTGATTCCGCATATAAGTCCGGTTGTCGCAGATTTGACGGAGCGATAAAAGGCTATGGCGGCTGTCCTATGGCGAAGGATGAGTTGGTAGGTAACATGCCAACGGAAAACATGGTGGGTTACTTTGATACAAACGATGTTACTCATGGACTAGATGCTGTGGCATTCGACAAAGCTCTACAGATTGCTCAACACATATTTAATTAATTATGAAGAAACTAGCCGGACTTTTATTGCTCACATTGAGTGCATTTTACGGATTTGCCCAGATAGGTGAAGTGACTGAGGTTACAGCAACGATGAGTCAGGGAAACCAAAAAGGGTTTAAGATTCTTATACCTGAATCAAACATAAAAGACGTGGAGCGATCGTGGTCAAACCTCATGCGGGATTACGATGGTAAAACAACCAAAATAATTAAGACCGATGACTATCTCACAGAGCAGGTAATCATTCCGTCGATTACCGAAAGCGCCTTAAACGTTTATGTGAATTTCACAGAAACACCGGAGGGTGTTTACATGAAGGCTTTCTACTTCAATGGAGCTGAGTATATATCCGGTGCCGGAAACAGCAAAGCATCAATGTCCATTCGTGGTTTAATGAAACGGTTTGCGAAATCGGTGGTTTTGGAGTCTTTGGCAAACCAGTTGAATGAGGAAGAGAAAAACCTAAAGCGCTTGGAGAAGGATGAGAAGAACTTAGAGAAGGACTTAGAGGGATATCAAGACGATATTAAAAAGGCCAAGGAGTTGATTGAAAAGCGCGAAAAAGACATCGTTAAGAATAAGAAGGATACCGAAACCAAAAAGTCAGAAATAGTTACTCAGAAAAACAAGGTAAGTAAGCTCAAGGCTAAGTTGGGGAGGTTTAAGTAAGGTAGACTTTCAACACTCACACTCACTTCCGGATTGCTGCGCCATCTGTATCTCGATTTAACTGGGCTACAAGCAAATCCTGTCCGTACAAACTGGATTAAAAACCAAATGAATAAAAAAGGCATCCAAATTGGACGCCTTTTTATTTGGAGTCAAGTTTGTCTGAGCGCACACTCGCACTCACACCCTCACTCACACTCACTTCGAGGTCTCGAGCGGATTCGAACCGCTGTACAAGCTTTTGCAGAGCTCTGCCTAGCCACTCGGCCACGAGACCATTTCGTTAAACGAATCGCAAAGCTATATCTTTTGTTTTCTTTTTGGAATTAAATGAGAAAAAAGTTTGTCGGTAAAAGGCTCTTTCTCATCATGTCGGAAGAACTACATGGTATGTCCGATTGTATCCACTTACGCCGCTTAGAATGTTTATTTTCGCACGCTAAATAAAAGACTATGTCTGGATTAATTATGGCAGGTCAGCTAATCCTTGCGCTGGCCATTCTAGTTACCTTCCATGAGTTGGGCCACTTTATGGCCGCTCGAGCCTTTGGTATCCGAGTAGAGAAGTTCTATTTGTTCTTTGATGCTTGGGGTAAAAAACTGTTCAGCTTTAAAAAAGGAGATACAGAATATGGCATCGGTTGGTTACCGCTCGGTGGTTATGTGAAGATTTCCGGAATGATCGATGAGTCTGTGGACAAAGAGCAAATGAAACAACCGGCTAAACCCTGGGAGTTCCGCAGTAAACCGGCATGGCAACGTTTCATTGTGATGATTGGCGGTATAGTTATGAATCTTATCCTTGGGTTCTTGTTCTATGTTTTGGTACTGAAGGGTTATGAAAAAGACTTCGTAACCGTAGATACGATAAATCAAGACGGGATTGTAGCGGGAGAAGTGGCAAGAGAGCTTGGTTTTAGAGATGGCGATAAGCTGGTATCACTAAATGGGAAGAAATATGAGCGCTTTACCGATTACATAAGTTACGAAGCCATATTTGGCGGAGAGCTTGTAGTGGAACGAGAAGGCGAGAAACACGCAATCATAATCCCTGACAATATGTTCCGAATGCTGGGCAAGTCAAAGGGATTATTTATTGATTGTGTAAGTGCGGTTTCATTGCGAGAAGACCCACAAGATGGATCAGGTGCCGCTGCAGCCGGACTTCTGAAAGGAGATGTAATTACTGCTGTTGACAGTTTTCAAATCAAAAGCTTCACACATCTTACAAAGACCTTATTGAAGTTTAAGACGTCAACCGTGGATGTAACCATCCAACGTGATGGGCAACAACAAATCTTACCAGTAGCCGTGTCCGAAGATGGAAAGCTTGGTTTCCGTCCACAAATCGACCGATACAAAGACCAACGCAAGTCATATACACTAACGAGCGCTATTGATTACGCTTTCAAAGAGAGTTGGGAGGCCGTTTACTATAATGCACTTGGTTTAGTGAAAATGGCTAAAGGTCAGGTTCCTGCGAAAGAAGTTAAGAGTGTTATCGGTATGGCAACATTCTTCGGTGGAACTTGGGATTGGGGTTGGTTCTGGCGTATGACTGCTATGATTTCTTTGGCACTCGCATTGATGAATGCATTACCAATACCTGCGTTAGACGGCGGTCATATGATGTTCCTTACCTACGAGATGATTGTTGGAAAACCCGCACCGGAGAAAGTCCTATTGGCTGCTCAGTATGTTGGTATGGCCATTCTTCTAACGGTAATGGCACTGACTATGGGAAATGATATTTGGCAGCTAATCAATAAGTGATGTCGGCAAACTACTTCGAGTTGTTTGAACTTCCGGTAAGTTTCCGACCGGATAAGAAACTGTTGAGAAGGACTTACCTAAAGCTGTCGAGAGAGTTTCACCCGGATTTTCATGCTGACAATTCCGAAGCCTATGATAAAGCACTTCAAAAAACTTCAGAGATTAACGAAGCATACAAAACGCTCACAGATCATTTCGAGTGCATACGATATGTGCTCTCATTGAATGGAGTGTCTATAACGTCAGAAGATAAGTTGCCTCCGGATTTTCTTATGGACATGATGGATTGGAACGAGCGCTTTATGGAAGCCCCAATGGGTACTGAACCTACTGAAATAGAAAAACTTACATCAGATTTTGCCGCGTTGGAAAATTCGTTTGAGCACCGACTTAACCAACGAATTGAAGCGTTTGAATCCAAAGGGGATAGTGCTTCACTAAATCAAATAAAAGAATCTTACCTTCAGCAAAAATATTTGTTGCGATTGAAAGAGCAACTCAATAAATTTGCAGCCCTCTAAACGGGAGATATCTCCCTGAGAGAATTGCCCAGGTGGCGGAATTGGTAGACGCGTTGGTCTCAAACACCAATGATAGCAATATCGTGCCGGTTCGACCCCGGCCCTGGGTACTAAGCAGAAAGAGTCTGAGTTCGAGAGCGAGTCAGTCTAGACATTTATCGTCTAGATTTGATAGACTGTTTCTCGAACTCTTACTGTTACAGAGACTTCCCCAACTCTTTTTATCCCAAAGCAATTTATCTCACCTTTATTCGTGCATTCGTGGCTACCAATAAGTCAGTAAACTACAGGGGCCTTGGCTTTTGCTCACATTGTTTAAACTACCTTTGAAGCCAAGTCATGAAAACCACAATCTTTACGTTCATCGGTCTAATCAGCTTTTTGTTTGCAGCCGCGCAAGACTCAACCGCTTCCGACTCATCTGACGTATACAAGTTTTATCATGTTCAACAACGAGCAACCTACAAAGGAGGAGATGCCGCGCTGGACAAGTACATAAGCAAACACATAAAGGTTCCTGAACGCATGTGGGAACTCAAAAAAGGGTTTGATAAAACGGTTATGGTCGATTTTGTTATTGAAAAGAATGGCTGTGTGTCAAACATCAAGGTTCGCAATAAATCAGCCATACCGTACGATCTACAACTTGCGTGCATTCAAGTTTTCGAAGAGATGAGTTGTAAAAAATGGAAACCTGCGAAGCAACGCGGAAAGCTTGTTCGTATGGCCTTTATAAAACCAATCCACGTACAAATCCCCCCAAAAGAATAGTGCCCAGAATACTTGCAATAGATTACGGTAAAAGACGAGTTGGACTCGCTGTTACAGATCCACTTCAATTGATAGCTTCACCTTTAGACACCGTTGCGGAATCCGATTCGATTACATTCATTGCCAACTACTGCAGCCGCGAGGAGGTTGAAACAATCGTAGTTGGTCAACCCAGGCGTATGTCTGGAGAACTCTCGGAAGTTGAAAAGGACATAGTCAAGTTCATTGAAAAACTCAGCGAAAAACTTTCAGACATTCAGATTGTTCGGTACGATGAAAGATTTACCTCCAAAATAGCCATGCAAGGCCTTATAGACAGTGGACTAAAGAAGAAGAAGCGACGTGACAAATCTCTGTTGGATTCTTCAAGCGCCAGCCTAATTTTGCAGGATTACTTAGCAGCAAACAAATGATTCTACCCATTCGAGCATATGGAGACCCGGTTTTAAGAAAGAAATGTAAAGACATTGATAGTAAATACCCGGAGTTGTCATCGCTAATCGAAAACATGTTAGAGACCATGGATTCATCAAATGGAGTGGGTTTAGCTGCTCCTCAGATTGGTCTGCCAATCCGACTTTTTGTGATTGACAGCACGCACATGTACGATAACGAAAAAGACGGCATTCGTAAAGTCTTTATCAATCCACAGATGATTGAGGAATACGACGACGAGTGGACGTTTGAAGAAGGTTGCCTCAGTATTCCGCACATCCGAGAAAATGTGGAGCGTAACGCTACTATCACGCTTCAATACCAGGATGAGGACTTCAATACACACGAAGAAGAGTTTGACGGTATGACGGCTCGGGTAATACAGCACGAATACGATCACATAGAAGGGGTACTTTTCATAGATCACATTTCTGCCTTAAAGCGTCGTCTAATCAAAGGAAAACTAAACGATATCAAGAAGGGAAATATCTCGGTAGACTATCGAATGAAATTCCCGCGTTAAACTCACTAATGCGTGCAATCAGACCGTTGAACCTCCTTGTTGTAGCTGCACTGCAACTGTTTACGTATTACTTTTTAACTATAGACACGGCTCAACGTAACATAGTAGATCCGCGACTGTGGTTTATGGTGATTGCATCGGTGCTGCTTACCGCTGCAGGATATATCTTCAACGATTATTGTGATACCAAAGCAGACGAAATAAATCGACCTAATCGCTTGGGTTTACATCAACGATCTATAACGCTATTCTGGCTAATGTATGTCGTTTTTACTTTAATGAGTTTGTTCTTGGCGTGGCTTGTATCAACAGAGTTGCTGCTTATCTATAGTGGCCTTACCGGTATACTCGTTGGCTATAGTTTGTGGTTAAAGAGATTACCTGTTATCGGAAATGTTGTTGTGTCGGCCATTGCAGGGCTCAGCGTCTACCTGATTTACCGCGTTTTTCAGATTCAATATTACCCATTAGTTGTTTTCTATGCAGCCTTTGCCTCCATTACCACTTACATACGTGAATTGGCCAAAGATTTGGAAGACTATAGTGGAGACAAAGCGGCCGGTTATGCAACGTCGGCCATTGTGATGGGTATCCGGGGTGCCAGACTACTTATTGTCTACGTTACGGTATTCGCGCTGGTGAGTTTGATACAAATAGCTGTGCAATGGTTTATACCGCAATTCCAGGAACCTTTAAAATGGATTGTTGCTGTCTACTACGGACTGTGTATGATTGCTCCACTGATATGGATTTTGTTTAAAGCGCATAAATCCACAAGTCAGGACGATTTTGCACAATTGAGTGCTGTGTTAAAATACGTAATGATTACAGGTATTTTGTCGATGCTGTTTTTCTAATCATTCAATAGATCGGGTCTGCGTTCCTGTGTTCGTTTTAGCGCCATTTCATCGTTCCATTTCTCAATTTCGGCAAAGTTGCCAGAGGTCAGTACATCCGGTACTTTCCAACCTTTATATTCCGCCGGTCTTGTGTAAATGGGAGGGGAGAGCAAGTTGTCCTGAAAACTATCAGTGAGAGCCGAGGTTTCATCCGAGATTACACCGGGAATTAATCGGACTACAGCATCAGTTACAATGGCGGCTGCTAACTCTCCACCGGTTAGCACATAGTCTCCAATCGAAATCTCTCGTGTTACCATATGCTCTCGTATGCGTTCATCGATGCCTTTGTAATGACCACATAACAAGATTAGGTTTTGCTGAAGGCTAAGTTGGTTGGCAATACCTTGATTAAAGCGTTCACCATCCGGAGTCATGTAAATAATTTCGTCGTATGACCTTTCTTTTTTTAGATCGGTGATGCATTGATCTACGGGTTCAACCATTAAGACCATACCTGCATTTCCACCATATATTTTATCGTCTATCTGACGGTATGCTCCTTGCCCATAATCTCTGAGGTTATGTGCGACAATCTCAGCCAACCCTTTGTCTTGAGCTCTCTTTAAAATGCTCTGATTTACAGGTCCTTCAAGCAATTCAGGAACGGCCGTGATAATGTCAATTCGCATATTGCAAAAGTAGTGAAGAGTTGGGAGTGAAGCTTAGGCGGTTTAGTTTAGCGATAGGCATAAAAAAACCCCGGTACCTAGTACCAGGGTTGTGCTGTTGGCTTTCAGACTCGTTTAAAAGTCTTATATCAAATGTAAGTCACTACTTCACCAAAATCTGTCATTTAAATATCAGATTTGAAATAATAATTCGATCATTTTCGAATCTGACAAAGCAGTGTGACAATTATGACATAAACGCTTATGCGGATGGGTTATTCAACATCATCGGCATAACAAGCATTAGAAGGTCTTCTCCATCTTCGTTTTCGTCTGGTAGAATAATACCTGCTCGGCTTGGCTCAGATAGCTCTAATCGAATTGCAGTTGCATCGATGTTGTTAAGCATATCCAATAAGAGCTTTGAGTTGAAACCTATTTCAATGTCTTCACCATTGTACTCACAGGCTAAACGCTCGGTTGCTTCATTCGACATGTCAATGTCTTCTGCTGAAATAACCAACTCGCTTCCTGAAATCTTAAGGCGAATCTGATGTGTTGTTTTATTCGAGAAAATGCTGATACGCTTCACACTGTTGAGGAAGTCCATTCGGTTGATGGTCAACACGTTCGGGTTTTGATCCGGAATTACGGCACTGTATTCAGGGTAACGCTCATCAATAAAACGACAAATCAGCTGTACATCGCCAAAAGTGAAGTATGCATTGTTTGAGTTGTAATCCACTCGAACGCTAGATTCATCATCGCTTAGAGTCGATTTCAAAAGGTTTAAAGCTTTCTTCGGTAAGATGAACGAATGTTCTACTCCCGGTTTAACATCATCACGCTTCAATCGCACCAATCGGTTCGCATCAGTTGCTACGAAGTTTGCTGAGTCGTTAAATAACTCAACGTAAACACCTGTAAGATTCAAACGCAAATCATCCGTACCCGTAGCGAAAATCGTTTTCGAGATACTGGATAAAAGCGTCATCGACGGAATTTCGAAAGACGTATCAGAATCTAAGTCGGGCGTCTTTGGGAAATCCTCACCCGGTTGACCGGTTAACTTATAACGACCATTCTCCGAACGAAGTTCAATGGCATGCGTTTTCTCATCTAAGGTAAATGTGATGGGCTGGTTTGGTAACGACTTAAGCGTATCCATGGTAAGTCGGCTTGGAACAGCAACCATGCAATCTTCTTCCGCCTGAACTTCCAAAGAGGTAGACATACTTGTTTCCAAGTCTGTACTCGTAATGGTTAGAACACCGTCTTTGATGTTGAAAAGGAAGTGATCCAGAATTGGCAGAATTGGTTTTGCGGCGATAGTTCCAATTACAACTTGTAATTTCTGCAACAATGCCGATGTGTTAACAATGAATTTCATTCAGCTTTTCAATTTTTTTGCAAGGCGAAGTTACAGCATTGCCCCGATATATATCAACCGGTGTGCATATATTCCTGACATTCAATGAACACTATTTATCCACCCCAATTCCGGTTTGATAAAAACGTATATTTCGAAAAATTTTAGTTCATGGAAGAGAAGGACGGTTTAAACCAAACGCCTGAAAGTGTCAACACAAACGAGACAACAGATACAAACGAAAGTGTACCATCGGACGCTACGCTTGAATCGAGCACCGACCTATCTGCAGGTAGGATAAATGATGTTATTGATATTGCCGACGCAATTAAGGCTCAACTTTCTCGAGTAATTGTTGGTCAGGAAGAACTGATGGATCTAATGATCATCTCAATTCTTACAAAGGGGCACATACTTATCGAGGGAGTGCCCGGAGTTGCTAAAACGCTGACAGCCAGATTATTTGCAAAGACCATAGATGCGGACTTTAGCCGTATCCAGTTCACGCCTGATTTAATGCCCAGTGATATTCTGGGTACCAATATATTCAACGCCAAAACACACGATTTTGAGTTTAAACAAGGGCCTATTTTCGCAGATATCGTCGTAGCAGATGAGATAAATCGGGCACCGGCTAAGACACAGGCTGCTATGTTTGAAGTGATGCAAGAAGCACAAGTTTCGGTAGACGGAACTACCCGAGAAATGGGTGAGGCATTCATGGTGCTAGCAACACAAAACCCGATAGATAACGAAGGGACTTACAACCTTCCGGAGGCCCAATTAGACCGATTCATTTTTAAGGTTGTGGTGGACTATCCAAGTCTAGCTGAGGACATAGATATCTTAAAGCGATTCCGAAGTGATTTCGATATGAAAGAGGTGGAAAACGTTCAAAAGGTTGTGTCGCTCAAACAACTACTGAAGCTCAGAGGAATAGTTGAATCCGTTTCGATCAGCGATCAGCTTTTGGAGTACATCGCCAGAATTATTCAAGAAACACGCACAACCGGTGATTTATTCCTTGGAGCGTCATCACGTGCCGCTCTTTGGATGATGAAGGCATCTAAAGCCGCAGCAGCATTAAGAGGACGCAATTTTGTAACACCGGACGATATTCGTTGGGTAACCAAACCCGTATTAAACCACCGGATTATTCTCTCTCCACAACGTGAGATGGAAGGTGTTCCGGCAGCCGTAATTCTGCAACAGATCATTGAGAAGGTAGAAGTTCCTCGCTAGTTGAAGGCATTTCTGAGACATATCAAGTCGATCTACTTTAGTCGCAACACGTTCATCATTTTTGGCGTGTTGGTGGGCTTCATGGTACTTTCCATGATTCATCCGATTCTCTATTATTTGGGAGTTTTGGCGGTTGCTGCATTTCTGATTTTGTTGTTGGTGGATTACGTGCTCCTTTTCTGGAGAGGTGGAGATGTCGCAGCGCGCCGAAGAATGGCGGATGTTCTGTCGATTGGGAGCGACAATACCATTTACATAGACGTCACCAGCCTTTATGGTTTAAAGGTTGATGTTAGCCTTGTGGACGATATCCCGTATCAATTCAATTGGCGCGATTTTAAAAAGAACTTTGTCCTGACTCCTGCAGAGGAAAAAGTAATCACCTATACGGTTAGGCCGACGGTTCGAGGCAATCATGAGTTTGGTGATTTGAACTTTTTCATTCGAACCGACTTGCTCGGTCTCATCGAGCGGAAGCTAGCGATTTCTCAGACGCACACTGCAAAGGTTTACCCGTCTTTACTCCACATGGAAGAAATTGAACTCAAGTCCATTTCAAAGATTGCACTCAATCAAGGTGTAAAGAAGATGAGGCGACTTGGCCATAGTTATGAATTTGAGCAAATCAAAACTTATGTCCAAGGTGACGATTATCGATCGATTAACTGGAATGCGACGGCTCGGCATCAGTCATTGATGATTAACCAGTACGAAGACGAAAAATCTCAACCGATATACTTCGCAGTTGATAAAGGTCGTAACATGTTGATGCCTTTCAACGGTTTGAGCTTGATGGATTATGCCGTGAATACAACGCTTGCCATTAGCAATATAGCGTTGAAGAAAAGCGATCGGTGTGGGTTAATCACCTTCGACAAAGATTTCGATGGTTTTGTAAAAGCCGAGCATAGGAG
>CAJXLR010000039.1 GCA_913056425.1 uncultured Bacteroidota bacterium | reverse complement strand
TTATCTGATTGAAAATCAATATAGTCACGAATAACAAAAAGGCGAAACTAATATGGACTATCCGCCGCACTCGTATGTTGGTTGGTCGCTTTGTTTCGAAGCCCAGAAAATCAACACAAAAGCTTGTGGTAAGAGCCGTAAGCGCACTATCGGCACTCGAATATGCAGCCGCCACCAAGCCCAAGATAAAAAACACACCCACCAGTGGCGTTGCATGGTTCAAAGCGATATTCGGGAAAAGTTGGTCTGATTTAGCGACTGCGTCTATTCCCGCAAAATCCTGATACTGATACAGTAATGCACCGAGACTTAAGAATATGATGTTCACCACCACAAACATCACCATCTGTGCATAGATATTCTTTTGAGCACTTTTCACACTGTTAATACTCAAGTTCTTCTGCATCATATCCTGGTCTAGTCCGGTCATCACCAACGCGATGAACGCACCTCCTATAAACTGTTTCCAGAAGTAGTTGTTCGACTTCCAATCGAAGTTGAAGATTTCAGTATTTGGATCGGATGCGAGTTTATCCAGCAAGCCCCCAAAATTCAACCCCATATCCCCGGTGATGTAAATAATGGTTAAGACAACTGCAAGTATTAGAAAAGAAGTTTGAAACACATCTGTATAGACCACAGTCTTAATCCCAGACTTTGTGGTGTAAGTAAAAATCAACAAAATGGTGATGGCCACTGTAGCCCAGTATGGGAACTCAAAGTTTGAAAAGAGTGGTTCGAAAATGGCCATGTGCAGAACCCCGGCAACTAGAAAAAGTCTAAACGATGCCCCAATTACTCGGCTGAGGAGAAAATAGGCGGCTCCGGTTTTATACCCGTAGTTCCCGTAACGTTGATCGAGGTAGGTGTATATCGATGTTAGTTTAAGCTTGTAATAAAGTGGCAACAAAATATGGGCGATAACGAGGTAACCAATCATGTAACCAAATACCGTTTGCATGTAGCCAAAATGCGTGGAGTTGACCCAGCCCGGGATTGAAATGAATGTAACACCCGAGAGTGATGCCCCGATCATACCAAACGCCACCATAAACCAGGGTGATTTACGATTACCATGATAAAACGATGCAGAATCACTGTTCTTACTCGTTAGGTAGGATATCAGGAGTAAGACCCCAAAATATCCAACAAGGATGAGGAGGTTTAAGATTGGACTCATGGAGAAACCTTAAGTTTCTGCCCAACGTAAATGTTATTCCCGGTAAGCTTATTCCATGTCCGCAGCTGTTCTGCCGTTATGTTGTATTTCTGTGTTATGCGGTAAACCGTTTCACCGGATTGAACCGTATGATACGTAGTTGTAGTCTTAGGTTGAACCTTTTCTTCCGTTTTCGGCGCATTAACAGGTTGCTTATCCAGCGCTTTACGAGCACTTTCTTCCGTAAGATAGATTTTACGCCCCAACGTTAGTTGTAAAGCACTAATCTTGTTCCACCGAAGTAAATCCTCTTCAAATACATGATACTTCTCGGCGATTCGATAAATGTTGTCTCCTTTCTCTACAACATGGTACGGAGGCAAATCAATAAGTTCTCTTTCGATGGGTAGAGCTTTTTCAATTTCAACAGAATGTGGATTTACAAACTGCTCTACCACCTTTTCAGCTTCTTCTACCGACTTCACTTCAACAGAGTCTGCCTTTTTTCGTTTTCCTTTCATGTAAAGCTGAGTGCCGTTAACCGGCTCCTCTCCCATCTCCAAACGATTACGGCGATACAAATGCTTTAGCTTAATTCCGTATTGCTGTGAAATCATATACATGGTCTCACCTTCTTTAAGCGTGTGGTATTTCTCAGAACCTCTGCGGCGTTTTGGCTTCAGATAAACAATGTCTCCTTCCTTGATGCTTTGTCCTTTTTGTAGATCGTTGTACTTATAGATTTGGCGATTTGATAAGTCGTTCTCATCGGCAATAGACTCCAGTGTTTCATCCTTTTCGGCATAAACGACCGGGACATCATTTTGAAGAACAAGAGGCTTTGTAGCTAATGGCTCCGGTGACATGAGGTCGAGCTTATAGAGTTCATGTCGTTCTATGAGGTTGATTAGAATGGTGTGATAACTCTTATTGGTTGCGTAACCGGCTTTTCGCAATCCTTTTGCCCAACCCTTGTAATCGGTGATGTCGAGTTCAAACAGTTCGTGATATCGCCAATTCGAACGCAAGAACTGTGAGTGGTCTTTGTACGATTCTTCGGGCGAATCATAGGCTCTAAAACACTCATCAGGGGCATCGTCATCGGCGAGCATAGACTTGCCTTTCCAGTCGGATTTACACTTTATTCCAAAGTGGTTGTTTCCAAGCCGTGCCAACCTACTGTTCCCGTCGCTACTTTCCAAGATACCTTGAGCCATAGTAATACTGGCTGGCACTCCTGCACGATGCATTTCACGGATGGCCATGTTCTGGTATTTCTTGATGTACTGGTCGCGCGTCATGCGTTCTTGAGCGAAGCTCGAAAACACGCCGGTACAGAAAGTCAATATTAAGAGAAGATTCCTCATGATTCTCACGAAATTAACGGCTGCAGGGCCGCTGATGTTGTGGATTTATACACTTGTACACAAAAGAGTAAACAAAAGTGTCCGAGAACCAAGAGCAACCAAGGGGGCACTTATTTCATCTGATATAAAACCGAAACGAAGTGAATAATGTTAATTTGCCACTTCTGACATGTAGTTTTGTCAAGAATTCGCGGTATAGCATACAAAGTAGATATGAGAAAGATTTTTGGGTTATTAGCCTTCCTAATGGTTTCTGTATTTGGGCATGCACAAATGATCCCTCCTGCAGATTTTAGCTATTCCATCACACCTAATTCAGTCAAGGTTGGTGATGAGATAACCATTACTTTTAACGGTGATATCCCTGAGACCTTCCACATGTACTCAAACGATTACAAGTGTGATTTAGGTCCATTACCAGCAAAGTTCACGTTTGAGAAAAATGGCAGTTTCTCCCTTGTCGGAGGAGCAACACCCGTAGGATCAGAAAAAGTTTTTGATGATATTTTTAACTGCGAGTTATCTGAATTCCACCACAAAGCCGTGTTCAAGCAGAAGGTTAAAATCTTATCTGCAAACCCAAAAATAACCGGCTTGTTGGAGTACCAAATGTGTACAGAAGCTGGTATGTGCGTCTTGCATGAATATGAATTCAATATAACCGGCATAATAGTCTCTGGAGGTGCTACAAGCGCACCTGCACAGATAACACCAACTGTTGAACCTGTAGATGTTGAGCAAACTCAAACGGGCGCTAATGGTGTCATGATAGATTCGACAATGCTCGCGAAACTGATGAATTGTGTGGGTTGCAATGACGAATTAGAGCGTTTGGAAGGTTCAGGTATTGTCCCTGCCGGAGACGCGAATTATTCTGGTTATCAAAAACTATCCGAATCTGACACTGCTTCTTGTGTGGAAAAGCAATATGTTGGAGAAACTGACGATGAAAAACAATCCTATTGGGGTTTCTTCATTCTGGCCTTCTTGTCTGGACTTTTGGCGTTACTCACACCATGCGTATTCCCAATGATTCCTATGACTGTTACTTTCTTCATGAAGGACGGTAGCCGTGCAAAGGCGATTCGATCTGGTTTGATTTATGCACTTAGTATTATCGGGATCTATGTTGTTTTGGGAACCATAGTTGCAGCCACCCTGGGTGAGGATGCTGCACACTTTCTCTCAACCCACTGGGCTCCTAACATCTTTTTCTTTTTGATTTTCTTGGTGTTTGCCGCATCCTTCTTTGGAGCGTTTGAGCTTACCCTCCCAAGTAAGTTTATCAACAAAATTGATGCAAAAGCGGACAAAGGGGGACTTGCTGGAATATTCTTTATGGCATTCACAATTGTGCTTGTATCATTTTCGTGTACAGGTCCAATTGTAGGGACCATTTTGGTTGAGGCTACCAATGGTGAATACATAAAACCAATAATAGGAATGTTCGGGTACTCACTTGCCTTTGCAATTCCTTTTGGGCTATTTGCAATTTTCCCTAATTGGTTAAATAACTTACCCCAGTCAGGTGGGTGGTTGAACAGCGTAAAAGTTGTTCTTGGCTTTGTAGAATTGGCCTTTGGGTTGAAGTTCTTAAGCGTTGCAGACCAGACTTATCACTGGGGCATATTAGATCGAGAGGTTTACCTCGCATTGTGGATTGTTATTTTCACACTGATGGGAATTTACTTGCTAGGAAAAATCAAATTCGCACATGATAGTGATTTGCCGTTTGTATCAGTACCGAGACTCATTTTTGCGATATTAACTTTCGCGTTTGTAGGTTATTTACTCCCGGGTATGGTAGGAGCTCCATTGAAACAATTAGCGGGTTATCTACCACCAATGAGTACTCATGATTTCGACTTATTTGACAAGATTGAAAACCCGAACGGACATAAAAAACGATCTGTCAAGTATGCCGACAAGCTCCATATCCCGCATGGTATCGAGGGATACTTCGACTATGAAGAAGGGATGGAGGCAGCTCGACTTGCAGGTAAACCAGCGTTTGTAGATTTCACCGGTCATGGTTGTGTGAATTGTCGTGAAATGGAAGCAAGAGTTTGGAGTGACCCTGCAGTACTTCGTATTCTAAAAGAGGACTACATCATGATTTCACTTTACACGGATGACAAGACCCTTATGCTCCCTGAAGACGAATGGTATTACTCAAAGCATAACGGCAAGCTTGTCAAAACTTTAGCAAAGAAGAATGCGGATATTCAAGCTTGTTACTTTAATGCGAACAGTCAACCGATGTATGGATTGATGGATAACAAGGGAAGTCTACTCCAGCCAAAACGCAATTATGACTTGGATGTCGACGCTTATGTGGCCTTCTTGAAGAACGGGTTGTCAGAGTACAACAAGCGAATGGAAGAATACAAATAACCATTGTCAACTCATTCTGTTCTCAATACATCCGCCTGATGGCGGACACTCGAACTGACATGAGTTGGGATTCACGCCATAATTCAAACGTTGGCATTTAATCCCCTGAAGATACCTTTCATTGCGAGCAAAACCATCTTCGCGATTCTGTGTCACTGCGAGAGTCTTCTAAACCGTTCGAGAACAGGGTAAACCGGCAACACAATTGTTTGGCAATATAGTTTTAGCCATCCGGAAATGGCTGGTTGATTGAGGCAATATTGTGAGTTCTTTTCGACTCAACAGTTTAGAACTGAAAATTTGCCTTCAATGAGCTATTCGTCGGCGCCGTTTGTCAACATTGACCCTCAAGCAGTCGGTTTTTCAAGTCGAATTCCCCAAGAAAATGAAATGGATATTGTAAGATTTAGACTAAGCTAGTTTGCGAACGTAGAATCATCCACACTACTAAGACTGAAACAGATAGATGCTGATTAAACACTCATATCCAAACTGTCAATCCTGTGCCTCTTGATTTTATGCGAGTTATCAATTCTTGCTCTAGCTTTGAGTAATAGCCTTGTTTATCTTTTGCAAAATACTGACTGTGGAATTCCACAACTAGATGATTGACATAGTCAATTGCGTTAGTAACCAAGAGGTGATTGAGGACTTCGTATTCTGACGACTCAATGTCCATCTTGACAACAATCGTATCGTAAAATTGACTTTTTTCTTTTAAAAATTCAGAAAGATCGAAGGCATCTACCTTAAGAGCTTTTTCTGTGTTTGGCCTGTATAACGACCCTGCATGATTCGCAATAACACTTCCTCCAGTTGTTGTCTTCCCACGAGAATCCTCCACCAGTCCATAGAAGTTCAATTGCTCTTTCCTGACCCATGCCGCTTTTTGAATGAACGAAATGTTTGATTCATCACTAAATTTTTTCCTCAACTCAACCATACAATAAGGGTTAGGCTCAATTAAACATGAGTCATATATGTCATTGCGAAAATATTTCTTGAAGTAACTAAAACCTTGCCCCAAATTAGAACCGCAATCAATAAAAAGCCCCCTTTCTCCAACATCTGGTCTAACCTTTTTTGCTACGTGCTGAAACAATATATCGTAGCGAAGCCATACAATCATACGTTGTATGCGTCGATAAAGAGTTTTTATTTTACTAAGCATAGACAATTTATATAGTGATGATTTTAACAAAAAATAAAAGCGCATTTCGTCTCGGCAAATAAACGCAACAATCGAGTTAATAACTCTCAACCAAACCAAATGATCAAAGATAAAATCCGGTTCATTGACTTCATTGTTTCAATGTACTCAGAGAATACTGCTCACATACTCACCCTTCCACCCAAACCAACGTGTGATTATCGTACACCTCATACTGCATCACGTAAAGCATGGATGTGTTTTTGAGGAATTCCATGTAAAACACACCTGAGCTTGAAATCTCAAATGGCTTAGCAATCATGTGGTTCTTGAAATCGACCGATTTCTTCCCGTAGAGTTTGTACAATGCCTCTTTTGCACTCCACAGGATGTAGAGACACTTCAACCGATCGTCTTCTGAGATAAACGCCCATTCGCTCTCATGTATAAATCGCGGCGCAATTCGTTCAATACGAGGAGTGATCTCTTCGATATCGATACCTACCGGGTTCTGACTTTTAATTGCTACTGCGTAAGATTTGCAATGACTTAATGAGACATGGCTATCGCTGCCTTGAATCCAAGGTTTTCCATAGTCGTCCTTTCGCAACGCTTCAACATCTATATCCAATGCGTCCAGAGCCGCTCGGCCTGCGAGCCACTGTTGATTGCGCGACAAGTTATCGGATTCCTTTGGAGAAATTGACAGGTTAAAATCGGTGATGTCCTCGGTAATTTTCCAAAGACATAGGTTGGCTTCCCCCGATTGAATCCGTTTGTGCACAGGCATGCCTCAAAGGTAAATCCAAAATGCGTTAAACCATTTGTTTTGCACAACTTCTACCCGCCATAAACATAGTAGATTGAAAAGTGATTAATTCGAAGTTTTAAGTTCAAGTAGTACGCATGATTTTAAGTGATAAGCGAATCTTAGAAGAGATTGAAAAAGGCACCATTCTAATTGAGCCATATAGACCTGATTGTATGGGAACCAACTCATATGATGTCCACTTAGGAAAGTGGCTTGCAACCTATAACGACCGGGTTCTAGACGCCAAGAAGCACAACAAAATTGAGTACTTTGAAATCCCTGTTGATGGTTTTGTCCTTCAACCGAACACGCTTTATCTCGGGGTTACAGAAGAATACACAGAAACTCATGCACACGTGCCATTCTTAGAAGGTAAGTCAAGTACCGGACGACTAGGAATTGACATTCATGCAACTGCGGGCAAGGGTGATGTGGGATTCTGCAACACTTGGACGCTAGAAATCTCTTGTGCGCAGCCGGTGCGCATTTACCGAGGCATGCCTATTGGTCAACTTATCTATTTCCAAGTAGAAGGCGACATCAAGACGATGTACAACAAAAAATCGAACGCGAAATACAACGAGCGCACCATCAAGCCGGTTGAGAGCATGATGTGGAAGAACAAGTTCTAAGAGGTAACCGCAAACACATCACATCGAATTAATCATTTGATGTTTTATATTCTAATTAGTGATATTACGGTGCAACCGTCTCCATGAGATATGCACAGAACATAGCACCATAGGTTCCTAAAGCATAACCTAAAACAGCGAGTAATACGCCTACCGGAGCCAGAGATGGGTGGAATGCCGCAGCCACCACCGGCGCGCTTGCTGCACCTCCAACATTGGCCTTAGAGCCAACTGCAAGGAAGAAGAATGGTGCACGAATCATCTTTGCAACAGCGAATAGTAAACCGGCGTGAAATGCCATCCAGATCAATCCGACCACAATCAACAAAGGATTGTCGAACACTTGCCGCAAATCCATCTTCATACCTATTGTTGCAACAAGGATATAAATAAACACGCTACCCATTTTGGAAGCACCAAATGCTTCTAAATTCCGCGCTTTGGTGAAACTCATAATCAACCCAAATGTCGTTGCAAAAACAATCAACCAGAAGAAGCCACTGGTAAGTGACGAATCCTTCAATGCGTCAATGGATGAGAAGCCATCGACGGCGAGTTTCGATAAGAAATGAGCTAGACCCGTAGCTAAGAAACTAACACCAAGAACTACAATCAAGTCGCGCAATGTTGGGTTCTTAGTGATGCTTTTTGTGAAGTTTTCCATTTTCACTTGCAACTCAGCAATTGCTGAACTATCGGCCTTTAGCCATTTGTCTATTTTGTCCGCTCTTCCAGCACCATAAAGCAAGAACGCCATCCAGATGTTCGCAACCACGATGTCAACCAACACCATACCACCGTACTTACTTTGTGCATATCCATAGATCTCAAGCATGGCGGTTTGGTTCGCACCACCACCAATCCAACTTCCTGCGAGTGTTGCTAAACCTTTCCAAACGGCTTCAGGACCTGCTCCTCCAACTGTTTCAGGAGAAAAAGTAGACACAATCAAAATAGCAATAGGTCCGCCTAGAATAATTCCCAAGGTGCCGGTAAAGAACATAATAAGACTCTTCGGCCCAAGGTTGATAATTCCTTTGAGATCGATACTCAGCGTCATGAGCACAAGCGCGGTCGGAAGCATATAACGAGTAGCGACGAAATACAAACCTGTAGAGTGCACACTGTTTATCACACCTAAACTCGCGAGAATTGCTGGCAACAGGTAACACATCAAAAGCGCCGGGATTACGCTGTAGAATTTCTTTAACCATGGCTTATCGGACGTACTCGTAAAAAACACGATTGCCAAGCACAGCATCAACAAACCAAAGACAAATGCATCGTTCTTCACCAAGGGGGCCTTCTTAATCGCAGCCACAGTCATCTTCTCCCTTTTGAATCTAAACACGTGTTCTCCATCCGCGTCAAAATGAACAACAACTGGCTTCAAAGATTCCAGAATCAATGTGTCTTCATTTGAAACAAAAGTGAACGACTCAGCATCGGATTGAAGTGATGGAAAATCAACCAAATAATCCTTACTTACCGATAAATCGACGTACTTAGGCGCATTCTTCCATACGATTACAGGAAGATCTTCATCTCCTTCCTGAGAGAGTCTTACACCTTCCGCTTTCACAGAGAGCGGTGCAAGCACCATGAAGCTAATAAATAGAAATGAGAGTTGTCTTAGTACCGATTTCATGCTGCAAGTAATAAAAAAATAAGTCTTTGTGATATCCTTTTTTATGAGTAAATTCGATTACTTTCAATTTAATAAAGCATAATACTCATTAATTAGAATTTATGGTTTAACTTTACTTTTAGAGGCCGGGAGACCGGCCTTTTTCATTTAATGCTTTTTCGCATTGCAAGCATATATCCCAAGTGCATGGCTTAGTGCATGTTGTTAAACCACAACGCATCATTCAAGCTTTCTAATTCAACGTTATAACTCGTTCGGTAAGGTCTGAACTCCTTGAAGATGTTTGCGTTCAAATCGCGTTCTAGGTCATCAACACTCTTAATGAAATCTGACTTAATTCGGCTTAAAGTCTCCTCTTTCAAGACTATAGCTTTTGACCCTTTACGAAACTGATTCACCAGCTCGTCGTCAATATTCAGCGGCAAACCCGACAACCCGCAATGGAGCATCTTTTGAGTCACCCATACATGACCTAAATTCCATAACAAACTGTTGTTAAATCCCTCTGGAACCACGTTCATCTCATCGATGGTATATGCTTCCACTGTTTTTAATAGGTTGTGTCTGGTTTGGCGTAACGCTTCGATTAATTCCATGATGATAAAAAAAGGCGGACTTTATCGGTCCGCCACTGTTTATTAAGCTTTTTGATATTAGTACTTCACTAAGCGCTCAGTGTGTGTTTGTGTTCCGGAATGAACCCGAACAAAATACATTCCTTGCTCCACGTCTCCCAAGTCGAATTCATTGAACATCGTACCGCTCTGAACAGCAATGTTGCGAATTATTTTACCATTCGCATCCATCACGGTGATGTGATCAACAACCATGCTCTTTTGAGTTTGAATGCGAACTGCACCCGTTGTTGGATTCGGGTAAACATTTACGTTAAGGCCCAGATTAAAAATTTGCTGTGCCTCAGGACCTGATTGCGCAATGGAATAATCTACACGGCGCTCTAACGATTGAACTTCGATTAAATCGTTGCTTTCCGCATCTGCTGTATAAATTTTCCAAGCCGCATTTGCATTCAAATTCACCACAACGTTGTTTGACGACTCGTCATATTGTAAGGTCCCTTCTGTTTCGGCCTTTGCAACACTGTTACGCGTCTCAATAAGTTTGTTATCGCTAAACTCTCCTGTTTTAGGATCAAGGTTCGCCAAGAAATACTTGGTTTCACCAAGCACTTCATTCTTTTCAACCAGTAATGCTTTCAGTACATCTTCCTTTGCACAATACTCCAATGCAATCACATCGGCATCAACTCGCAATGTTGTGAGCTTATGCGTGTTCATATTCATGCGCACCAAACGATTGAAACCAGGTATATCCTT
>CAJXLR010000038.1 GCA_913056425.1 uncultured Bacteroidota bacterium | reverse complement strand
CTGTTCTGTTGCTCTGTGTGGTTAGTCCGTATGCAAGCGCCGCTTTTTTGTCGGTGCATTCGTACACGTCTAGGTTTATCCGCCCTTTAAGTTGGTTTGGTGCAACATAGATTTTGGCTCCATTCGACAAATCGAATGTCCCTCCGGCAGGTCCATCAAACTGGAACGACTTAGGCGACGGTGCCAAAGCTTCTAGTGAGGGCCACACGCTTTGTAGTACCTCTTTGTTGCTTTTATCCGACGTGCAGGAGAGGGTAATTTCAACGCGTCGGTTTAATGATTTGGTTTCAATGTTGGAGTTGTTTGCAATAGGTCGGTCCTCACCAAAGAAGGCAGTTTTTTCAATGGCGAGTTTCGGGTATTGTGCTTGGATGTAATCAGATACTACACTTACTCTTCGCTCGCTTAATGCAATGTTGTAGTCGTCTGATGCGTCTGAATCTGTGTGACCTGATAACGAAATAGAGCATTGCCCACCTTCTGCTTGTTGCAATAGCACGTCTATTTTTTCGGCTTGAAAAGGCGTTAACCGATGACTGTCAGAGTCGAATAGGACTGAAGTTTTATCCTGGCAATAGGTCGAACCAGCGATACAAACGAACAACATTAGGAAGGTGAACTTGCTCATAGTTTATAAAATTGATTTTGCCTCTTTGACGGGGGTTATAGATAAAGGGTTGGGTCACATAAATAATTTCTATGTGATTTATCACATTTGGAATTGATGCGCGTCACACAATGCCTGATGGCTGTCATACTACTTTGCAATAGACAAAAGCACCACAGTTATGAAAACCATCTTATGTCCAGTTGATTTTTCAGACATCTCTGCAAACGCTGCAAACTATGCCGTAAGGCTTGCACGTGATTTAGATGCTGAAGTAATCCTTGCTCATGCTCAGCACGTTCCAGTTTTGGATGCAAACACACCACCGAGTTCTGTAAATGAATTGATGGATGAGCAGCAGTTGGAAGTATCTATAAAGCTCGATGAAATGGCCTCCGATATAAAGTCATACTGGGGAGGGAATATTCGAACATGGCAGACATTTGGATTGGTTGTCGACATGATTAAAGAGGTTCAAAATGAAATGTCAATTGACCTTGTTGTCATGGGAACCAAAGGAGCTACGAACAGCTTTGATCGCTGGATTGGCACCACGTCTTCAGATGTAATGGAGCGTTGTGATTTGCCAGTGGTTATTGTACCAGAAGGTTCAGTTTACATCGGATGGGGCAAGGTTGGTTATGCTACCGACTTTTCGCAAGAAACCGATAACGGGATATTGGATTTTCAGGAATTTGTTAAACCGTTCAAATCAGGCTTAACAATCGTTCACGTCTCAAATCGTAAAGTAGATGCAGACGAAATGATGGCTGTAGTAAAACACTTTGAGCCCAAAGCAAACGTCGATACCATTGCCGGTGAAGATACCACGCAGGAGCTCAATGATTACGTATGGGAAAACGACATCCAGCTGTTGGCACTCAAACGGCATAAGCGCAGCTTCTTCGGGAACTTGTTCCATAAGAGTATCACAAAGGAAATAGCCATCACAACCAAGATGCCTTTACTGGTTTTTTAACCATTCAGGCCAATTTTTAAATTAAAGTATCACAGTTAATAATAATATAGTTATGTCAGAAAAGTATTTAAAAGACCTACACAACGATTACAAGGAGTGGAAGAAAAACCTAGAGTTTTACCGCGACGAGTTAAAAACATATAACCACAGATTGGAGGAAATTATCACCGCAAATACCAAGGTAGAGGTAACCTCTCAAGTGGAGCACTTCCAAAATCAGTTTATTCGTCAGAATGAAGTAATTGATGAGTTGGTTCACGACATCAATGCAGAAGAGCATAAAATCGTTGAGAATGCACAAGCCAACAACGTTGCTACGGATCACAGAAAATCTGAAGTAAATGAAAAGCTTGTGGATCAGGTTCAGACATTCGACAAAATATTTGGCGAATTGAAGGACGAGTTTAACCGGTTTGCTACTGAAGTTTATTAATCAGAGGAGTATGGAAATCACACTATCACAGGACGATACCGTCCTCCATTTAAAGCAAGCTTTCGTTGAAGCCTTTAGTGGGTTGAAACTAGAGTTATTCAAGAAAGCTCATGGAGATAGCCAGTCTTCAAGTGCAAGAATGCGAGTAAAAGGGGTAGAGCCTCTAGCGGATTTGGTAACATGCAATTTACCTTGTACCGTTAAATTAGACGAAACAATGAAAGTGTCTGAGGTGGAGTCTGCGTTTGAAGAACAAACGGGATTACATGTTCAGGTATTCCGCAAGATGCGTGGGGTATGGATTGAGACTGTTCAGACCGACCACTACACACTTACGGAGCAAATGACACTTTCAGCCAATAGTTAAAATATCATGAAACTTAATATTCTCTTACCAACCGATTTCTCTGAGAACGCTCAGATCGCTGCTGATTATGCATTTAGTATGTTCGACAGTAGCCAAATCAAAGTGGTCTTGGTACACGCTGTTGTGTCACCAAGATCGACACCTGGAATGATGATAAATCTGACCGAACTCATGATTGAGGATGCCGAACGAGATTTGGCAAATGAAAAGATTAGGCTGGAGGAGAAGTTCGGGAATACCGGGAGTATTGAATTCCACGCAAAGCTTGGGTATCTACAAGATGTTGTTCCCATGTTTGTTAAGGCACATCAGATAGACCTAATCGTTATGGGAACTTTAGGGGAAAACAACTTGGCCTCTAAAATTCTGGGATCAAATACGGAGCACATTGTGCGAAAGGGCTTTGCTCCCCTTCTTGCTGTTCCTTCGGATGCTATGGCAGATGAAAGCCTAAGAATCCTAATTGCTACAGCGAAAGACGAGATTCCAATGGGCGAGAATCTAGAACATATGTTCTCTTTTCTCCGAAATCAAGAGTCATCCCGATTAGGTGTTTTACACGTGCTCACGAGTGATAATGAGCGAGCACAAAAAGCCTTGCAGATGGGAGCGATGCAAATTCGAGTTGACACAGAGCAAGCTGAAACTCCGGAAGAAGGGATTAGCCAGTATCTCGACAAGAATGAGGTGGATATGCTTGTTGTTTGTCACCGTCACAACACACGGTTAGACTACCTATTCAGTCGAAGTACTACCAAGAAACTTACCGGGAGTATTCGGGTGCCGATGATTATAATGCCGGGACAAGGAGTTGTGAGTGAAGTGTGAGGAGTGATGCGAGTGTTCTTGTTCTGCTGAAAATGCGCAACGCTAATTAGTCATTACTAAATACTTCTTCAACCATGTATCTGAAACAGGCTTGATAAATTCTTGGTTCAACTGGTCTAAGTTTAACACCAAGGGGTCAATTACAGCGGTATCTGCGTTTATTAGATTCGCCTCCAGAGCGGTCTTAAATTCAGATGGGGAATAAGTTTCCAGTCCATTTTCACGTACGACAAAAGCTCGAAGTCTATTGAATAAGTCGATATTCAGGTTTGCGTCTATCTCACGAATTACGCGAACAGAACTATCGATACTACAACCGGAGGCAGCAGCTTGTTGCTCATCTACCGCTAAAATGACGAGCTGATCATAAAGTATATTGAAACCGCACGCGAGTTTTGCGCCGTGGGCAGCCCAATCTGCACAGAAGTCTTCCAGTTGGTTTTTCACGAGTGTGAGCTCTTGATCCGAAAGTCGTCTCTTGGCTCCGTACACCCAAACTCGGGCGTGACCCGTTAGATTATCCCAGAGATTCATTATAGGTCATTTGCATTTGCTACTAGCTCGGCTAAATCTAATACCTCAACTTCATCTTCTTTGTTGAAATGTTTCACGCCGTCGCGCAACATCGTCATGCAGAAGGGACAGTTTGCAGCTATCACATCTGCCTTCGTTTCCAACGCCTCCTCAGCACGGTCAACATTCACTTCTTTCTCGCCTTTTTCAGCTTCTTTGAATATCTGGGCTCCACCTGCACCGCAGCACATACCTTTCGCGCGGCATCTCTTTAGTTCAACTAGTTCGGCATCCAGCTTTTTGAGTACATCTCGTGGTGCGTCATAAATACCATTTGCTCTTCCGATGTAACAACTGTCGTGGTAAGTGATTTTTTTACCCTTGTAATCTCCTTTGCCAAAGGTGAGCTTGCCGTCATTAATAAGACCTTGTAGATAGGTGGTGTGATGCACTACATCGTAGTTTCCTCCTAGGCTTGGGTATTCGTTCTTGAGCGTATTAAAGCAATGCGGACACGTGGTGATGATCTTCGTGATTCCATAACCGTTCATGATTGCAATGTTGTTCATCGCTTGCATCTGAAACAGGAATTCGTTTCCTGCTCGTTTTGCCGGATCACCTGTACAGGACTCTTCTTTCCCAAGAATGGCAAAATTGACATCCAAGTGGTGAAGAATTTTCGCCATTGCTTTTGTTATCTTTTGGGCGCGTTCGTCGAAACTTCCGGCACAGCCTACCCAGAATAAGACTTCTACGGGTTGTCCCTTGCCGTTCAGTTCGGCGACCGTTGGTATGTGAATTGGTTCGCTCATTGTTATATCTTAAACTCATCCACCATCGTGGAAACTTTTTCAAATTCAGAACTAAACGTTCCTCTAAAACGGGTCGACTTCACCTTGTGGTTGTCAATCCAGTGATAATTGCCACCTCTCGGTTTATTCATCAAGAGTGCATGGTATTTAAAACCATGCTTGTTGAGCCACTGTTCAGTGACCTCTCTAGTCTCTTCCGTTCGCGAGGTGAAAAACGTAATGATGTGCCCTTCATCGTACCACTTGTTGCAAGCTTCCAATGCATCGGGAAATGGTTCAACAGTTGCCATCCGCTCTGGTTCCTCGTTTGGAACATCTTCCGTAACCGTTCCATCAATATCGATAAGAAAGTTCTTTACGCCTTCTGCGAGTACAGGACTAGCTTTTTTCCCGTCTTGATTTATTTCTTTTAAACTCATATTTCTGTTGTCCATTTGTCCCGATCCGACGCAGGGAATTGCCACGGTGCACCGTTGTTTTCAATATTGGTGAACATCATGTTGAGCTCTGAAGGCGCTTGAGCTTGTTCCATTACTAGGAATTGTCTCATTTGAACGATTATATCTAATGGGTCTATGTTTACAGGACATGCTTCGGTACAAGCGTTACATGTCTGACACGCCCATAGCTCTTCAGTCGAAAGATAATCGAGTAGGTTTTTGTTATCAGGTTCTTCAATTCCATGATCTAGCCGCTTTCCAACTTCCTCTGCTCGATCACGCACATCCATCATAATCTTTCTAGGCGACAACAGTTTGCCCGTTTGATTTGCCGGGCATTCGGAAGTACATCGACCACACTCAGTACAGGTGTAGGCATCCATGATGTTCTTCCACGACAAATCCGTGATGTCTTTTGCTCCAAAGCTTTCAGGCGGTGGAGCGTTTGGGTCTGCATCGGGCATCATCATCATGGTTTTTACTTCATTTGTGATGGCTGCGTTATTGTCAATTGTGCCTTTAGGCTTGAGGTTTGAGTAAAATGTATTTGGGAAGGCAAGAATGATGTGAAAATGCTTTGAGTATGGCAAGTAGTTTAGGAAAACCAATATTCCGATGATGTGGAACCACCAGAATATACGCTCCATGGCGATCAAAGACCCATCTGAAAAACCATCAAAAATCGGCACCAGGTACTGACTCACCGGGAACGACCCTGCTTGAGCATAATGGTCTGCTCCACGTGCCTGCAAAATCTGATCGCATGCGTTCATCTTCAATAAGGCAGCCATCAATACAATCTCAACAATCAATATTATCGTTGCATCTTTAGTTGGCCACCCTTTCATTTCCGGTTTATGGAATCGCGGAATGCGAGATATAAACCGACGAGTGAGGAATAAAACACATCCAACTAGTACCAGAACCGCAAGAATTTCGAAGAACCCAATAGCCATGTTATAGATTGGGCCAAGTCCGGCGAAAAACCTATGAGTGCCAAAAATCCCATCAATCATGATCTCAAGGACTTCAATGTTAATCAGGATAAATCCTGTATACACAAAAAAGTGGAGGATGGCGGGAATCGGTCGAGCAACCATCTTGGTCTGACCAAACGCTACTTTGAGCATGGTCTTCCATCGCTCGGGTTTATTGTCGGTACGATCGTCGTCTTTACCAAGGAGTATGTTCCTTCGAATTTTGCCAACATTCTTAGCAAAAATGTAAATGGCGACAGCAAGGGCAATAACGAAAATGATTTGCTGAACGATTTGCATAAAGCGAAAATATGAATTGCTACCTACTAGAACTACTGAGCATTCGGGAAGTTTTACCCAACGTCTAATATTGAGGCATTTAAAATTCGCGATTTTTGATTTTTTGTGATGGTCAAAAATGAAATTATTAATACTTTTGCAGCCCACTTAAAAAGTGGAAGGCTGGTGCGGTAGCTCAGTTGGTAGAGCAAAGGACTGAAAATCCTTGTGTCGGCGGTTCGATCCCGCCCCACACCACGAAGGAAGTGAGAGTGTGAGAGTGAGTGAGAGCCTGCCCAGACATGCGACATTGGGAGCATCGTCTGTGGTGTGACTCGGAGCTTGATCTCACACTTTTTTTTGTGTCCTGCTGGAACTGGATGAGTAAACGATTTTGGCTCACATCGTCGGTAAAGTCATAGTCAGCGTCCCCAACTAATCCAAATACTTCACCTCATATCTCATCATCAACGGGCTGCCGTCGAACGTTTCAAAATTGTCGAGCTTATCTCCGTCTGACCAGTTGCCACTACTATCGGTATCAATCCATTCGATGTGAGATATATTCATACGCATGATTACTTGTGTTGTCTTACCTGCTCGAATTTCAAATTCGCCGAGTCCCTCACTTCCTCCACTTCTGCATCGATGTATTTTGCCACCCGCTTCAGTAAACATACCGGTAGAGTCGTTGTATTCTATAAAAAAACCGCGAGAATCTCTATCTAAAGGACAATTCGTAGTGTTGCTGTCTTCGGCGTATATCGTATCTCCTGCGGGAGTTTTAAGTACCCAAACTACTTTGTTATTTTGGATGTGTTTGTTCGCAACGTAGCTTCCTGGATCCAAGTCAAACGTTACATCACCGCGCTGAGTGAAGTATGATAACTCCAAATCTTGAGGAGCCTCATTGCTGTATAGTGTGACCCAAGAATATTCGGCCGCGTTTGCTTGATCTACCAATCGTTTTGTACCCACCCCAAAGTATTGCATCTGATTTCCAACATCAATCAATTCACACTTTTCGGATTTCTTCTGTTTAAAACCATCTTGACCAGCCATTCGATATCCAAATTGCAAGGTGCCGGTGGTCACCGGTTCAGGTGGAACATCCTCTGTGCATGATGTACTTGAAATCATCAACAACATTGCAGCGGCAAAAAGTACATACGTTCTCATACTACATAGCTACAGGTGTACTATGATTTTAGAACTGACGATGCTCAACCTGTTGGATGATAATACGAACTACATTAGGATAACGATGCTGATCGATTGGAGACTGCTTCTTGTATTATCGAGTTGTTTTGGCGAGGGATATGCAACTTCCCCTCCCCATCGAGGCAAAATACCGCTGCAAAGAATTCAAGTCAAGCAGGAACCCTTGAGCGTGTTTAAGTAATCTCCGAGCGAGGTTGCTCCATTTACTCAGCTCTCCAGTACTCTCCAAGATTTCGCTCTGCTTGGCGAATCCAGCTGGCATTGTTGATCAGTGAATCCGAATCAATCCATACAACCTTGCCGTGTGTGGCATCGGTGAGGGTGATTTCCGGAATACTTCCTCCGATGTACTCACCTTTATCCCCAGCTTTAGTGACAATTGTACTTAGCCACATAAACCGCGCTGTTCCATTCACGTTGCGAACAAATGGTCGACTTTCCGCCGGATAGTTCTTGCTCCAGTCATAGTTCTTCTTACTCTCGATAATCTTGGCTGCAACAGCACTGCTTCCTATGAGCGCATTTCGCTGATTTCTATGATCAATGAAGTATACTTTGGTGTCGTCGTCGCCGGGAATTAACAACGATAAACTGAGTCCTTTCTTGGTTTCTTCGTATGGTTCAAGGCCAAAGAAACTATAGAGCTTACCTGCGTTGTCAACGTCGAAATAGGTGATAAACGGTTGGGGGTTTATGTCGTTTGGTAAACTCGGAATGCGGATGTCTCCTTCATGGTAACCAGGCATTGGCGCCAGAAAACCGTTGGCGAAGCGAAAACTTTCTGCAATGAAGCGAGCCACACGCTTTGGAATTAGGTTCTGACCTTTCAGGTAGCTGAATTCTTCAATCCGCTGAGGACTCACATAGCCACCACGACCTAAAAGAACGCGCTTCCAATAGACATCCTCTTTACGCTTTTCGTCGATGATAAAAACGCCGCCAAAAACGGGTCTTGGCAATAAAATTCCTTTCCACTTCAGGATCGGTACAATCTGTTTCCATTCACCATTTCGAGATTGGATATAAAACGGTTCGCCTGCTTCGCAGTTGATGTACTGCATGAAGTTGAATCGCTTTGTAACGGCTGTTTGGGTCTTCTTGCTAAACAACAGGAGTTCTCCAATGTCAAACTGAACGTTATCCCGGTATTTGGATGAAAAAACAGGCGCGGGTAGATTGGCCGGAACATGAAGGACTTCAAACATGTCCTTTTTCAACTGTTGAATTTTGTAATCCTTCCCTGGGCCAAACGCAGAGCTGAAGTAGTATTTTCCGTCGTTGCCTCGAACAAACTTTGGTGGAGTGGCATCATCCGTTTCGTCAAGCGCTTCTTGATTGATTAACGTCATCACCGAATTTATAGGCTGAATTCGTTCATGCCCGGTTTCAGGTAGCTGCGTCAATTCAACTTTCTGCATTTGGCTGTAATGAACGTACAGACTGATGTAGCGATATATTCCAGGTCCAAGGAAGTAACTAAATGCACCAACAGCTAACAGCACAATTGTGGCAACTACATTGCCGCGATTGGATCGATTCTCCCAGCTCTTAAAGTACCAGCGCAGAACAAAAAATACTGCAATGGCAAGTAGCAAGAATTTGCGGATAGCCAATACAACCGGTTGTACACTTGACCGATTGATAAACAATACAGCAAGCACAAGCAGAATTGTAAGGATCAATAGTACTGGTCGTTTCTTAGCAAATCGGCCAATAACTCCACCAAGGCGTTTTCGAATGTTTACGACAATCCAATACAGCCGGTTTGTGGTTTCTGGTTGTTTCGGGTTTTCCATGGATTACTTATCGATGAAGTCTTTAATTCCTTTCCGCCAGTCATCATCTTTCTTTTCGTCGTCCGACTTCGGTTCCTCAATTTCAGGCTTCTCTGTTATTTCTTCTGTCTTTTTCTCTGCTTTGAGCTCAGCTTCCAACTTATCTATTTTCTCTAGTGTCTCCGTTGCTTTTTGTAAACCTTTCGGCAACTTGTTCGCAACGAAGGGGCCAACATAGAACCCAACAATCACACCTACCAGAGAAATACCACCGGTAAGCAAAGCATACGCCGGATTTAAGCTCCCCATTAAGTAGGTGATGAGGGTAAAAGCCGCGGTAATAAGAATTGCGGGAACCACACGCTTACTAAATGGCTGATTGTTGATGAAACTATAATGATTCAGTTGCTTAAGCGGTTCTTTGTGGCTTAAGTCGTACCATCGTTTGTACCATACATAGCCCTTCTTGTTGTCCCACAAGACGAACAAAATTCCGAGTACAAATCCAACAATTAAAGCGAGTAGAGTATCCATAGTTTATACGAGTTGGTGGTAGATGTCTTTATGTTTTACAATCTTGTCAATTGCCCAGCGTTGCTTGGAGTCCGACCAGGTCCGGTACTCCATGTAGAAATCACTTTTGTCAAATAAATAGTGGACAGACATTTTAGATGAAGAATTGTTTGGTTATTTTGGCTCTTTGACTACTTTGTTAAACTTAATATCTGTTCTAAATTTGGGCAAAGAAATTCTTTTAATTGGTTTTGATATGAAAGATTCCAGTTATTTTTTTGAGAAAGATAAGTTTTTTAAAAAGTATATTGACCAAACTTATGAAGATAAAACTCATATCCACCCAAACGCAAGAAAAATTAATAATAAAAATATTTTCACTCATTGGAATATAATTACAAAAAATTTAGAAAATAAAAATATTCGTCTTTTCTGTAATAATAAAAATAGCTTACTAGTTGAAAATAGATTAGTAAAATATATATCAGTAAATAATTTTTTAAAATCAGATAGTGATAATTTAAAATAAATTTTATGTTTAAAATAATTGAAACATATTTAAAAATAACAAAAAACTCATCCGATCACTTTCAGCAACTAGTTTGCGCTCTGCTGCTTTTCTTTACTCAGGTCATTTTGATTGTTCAGGTCGCGACTTGAAACTAGGAGGAGATTTAATTTTGTGCTACATCAGCTATTATTCCTTGATTATAGAAAGCAGTTTCTTTTTCATCACTTCAAGTGAAAGAACTTTTACATGCATTTGTTTATTAGGACATGAGTGAAGAATTGGTCTGACAGATGATAGAAATTTGAGACGGGAGGTGGTCGATGCAGATTGCTTACCCA
>CAJXLR010000037.1 GCA_913056425.1 uncultured Bacteroidota bacterium | reverse complement strand
AAAGCGAAAAAGAGCATAGGGTATAGCACAAAGGGCTACCGTAACAAAGTCTTTAATAACGGTTGGACCAAATCCTCCAACCGCGCGATACTCCACTACATCATCAAGTAACAATATGGCCAACGTAAGAAAGACCAATGGACCAAAAGTCTTTTTGTATACGGCGGGCCAACGAAGCTCTATATTACGATCCAAAGGTTGTGCTTTGGGCCAAATATAATTCCAAACACCTAACTAGTTAGTTGTACTAGCTGGCACAAAAAAAACCTCCTGAATTTGAAGTCAGGAGGTTATGATGAGGAGAGCTTTATAGCTCAAACACGTCGTGGTACCGCTTTGCATAAGGGTATCCATCTTTTAGTGACAAATACCAGAAATAGATAGCCAGGACAATCGGAATTCCAACACCAAGAACAGGAATTAAATCCCCGATAATTCCGCCTTCAGGGATATGTATCCTATACCTTTCTTCCATGACGTATCCAATTAACAACACTGCTAAGTAGGCTAATGAACCGATGAGGTGATATTTAAAATTTGCCTGAGCGCGATTCACGACAACATCGACCAGACTAACGACAACATGGTTTAGCCCAAGGAAGAATGACAGGAACATCAACCAAATCATAAACTCGTTGTTCAATAAGGTTACCGCACCTAAAATCGCATAGGCACATATCCAGATGATTTGAATTATATAGTTCATAGCTGTTGTTTTATTGGTTTGCTAATCGCTGTTGCGCTAATTGCTCGGCACGTTTGCGCAGTCGTTCGTTCTCAGATGTTTTTTTCTTGCCACGAAATAGCATGTACAGGTTAAAGAAAACCATAACTCCCAAGAAGACCGTCAACGTTCCGACTTTCTTACTGAGAATTTCGAAAAACTGTTGTCTTGTGATGTCATACACGCCGGTTACTTGCATGATGAAAAGCGCAAACCCCAAGCTTAATAGGTAGAAACCCAGTTCGAAAAGCTTGTTGGTACTGTTTGCGATTTCCATTCTTCCGCGAAAGATGTCAGACATAAAAATCTTGCTGTTGCGGAAAAAGATTCGTGCAACAATTAGTGTTAAGATGAGGGCAATCGGTAGGTATACGAGATACGCTTTTACGATGTAATTGTCCATAACTTTAGTGTTTAGAGGTTAAAAATTTTAAAAGATGTTGCCTGGTTGAGAAATAATACAACCAGAAAATATTGTTGTAGTGCAGCACTGCAAGCACAATAAAAATCATACTGAGTGATCTCGTTACGATCAAAAACGTCATCGCTGCGGTTTCGATACTTCCCCATAGGTTAATGGATAAGGTAATCCAACCCATGTTCACCAAATAGTAGCCAACCAGAAGTGAGTTGTTGGTTGTTTTTGCGAGCATAACATTTGGTGCGAATAAATCCGAAATGAGATGCAAGCCATGCTTGTGGAACCTGTATCCCACCACAACGGTCTCGTAGATTGAGATGGGTAGGTAAACCATGTATGCTATTTCATTCCAGCTCATTGTTATTGTATTTTCAATTTTTATTGAAAGTTTATTTCAAAATTTTTTACTTTCCTTTTGTCATCCATTTAAAAAAGATGTTCTCGTCTAGTTTGCCAACCAGTTCCAGCATGCTGTCCGCCCGTTTAGCCATAGAATCTGCAGATTTCACTACTTTCTTAAATTCTTTCACTTCGTTAGAATTTCCCTCAACCGTTTTCAGTTCACCTAAAATTCTGTTCAATGGTTCTAGTTCTCGTTTCTTTCGTTCACGCGCAACTTTTTTTGCCAGATCCCACATATCTTTCTCCGCGTAGTAATATTCCTTTCGATCCCCCGGTTTGAAGCTTTTATAAACCACACCCCAAGCAATTAGCTCTCGGATATTCATGTTTGCATTCCCTCTGGAAATCTGAAGACGCTCCATAATATCATCTGTACAAAGTGCTTCGGGTGAGACGAGCAACACGGCTTGAATCTGCGCCATTGTGCGGTTAATCCCCCAACTCGCCCCGAGCTGACCCCAACCCTGTATAAACTTATCTTGTGCTTCTTCTAGTTTCACAGGACAAATATACTAATGAATATTTAATTTTCAATTATTTCTGAAAGTTTGATTAAAAAGAGTATTCCATATTGAATACTCTAATCTATTTACTTCTTAATGATTGGTAATTGATATTGTCCCGAATCGGTTACAATGTGAAGGGAATAATACCCGGAAACCATAGAACTCATGTCTATTTGGCTTACGGTCAGCGCATCCTCGGATTGATAAACAATCTGCCCAATCGAGTTTGTTAGCGTAAGTTCAGTTATTCCTGCTTCATCTACGGCTTCTATGTTCAACACATCCGCTACCGGTATAGGGTATGCTTTAACAACAGATATGAGAATATCCTCAACCGATATGTTCTCTACGTTGACATCGAAACTCGTATCTTTCGTTCCACACTTGTTACTCACAGAGTAAGTCACTGTATAATCACCATGAACGTTATAACGATGAACCGGACTCGCACTCGTTGTCGTGTCTCCATCACCCCAAATCCATTCGTGATTCTCTACGTGCATACTGGAGTTACTGATGGTAATTATCTTATGATTCTGAGAAACGCTAAAATCTATTGTTGGTAAAGGGTCGACAGTTACAGTAACCGAATCCTCGCCTGAACAACCCGTAGTATTTGAGACTACAACCTTATACGTTGTCGTTTCCTTAGGTGACACTGTAATATCTTTTGTGTCTTGGCCCGAAGACCAATCGTAGGCTACTTGATCTGATGTATTTGCCGTAAGAGTAAGCGATTCACCTTCACAAATTGCAGTATCTTCCTGAACAGACACCGACGGATATCGAACAACTGTAACAACTACACTATCTATAATGAAACAGCCCGTGTTATTGTCGGTTCCTTTTACTTTAAACGCTTTGGTGCTAATCGGGAGTGCATTGTACGTGGCCGTGTTAGGCCCTCCTTCCCACTCGTATGCATCTGCACCACTTGCGCTCATCAATACTCGATTACCAAAACAAACCGACGTATCGTTGGACGTGCTCAAGCTTGGTCCCTTAGTCACTTGTACATTAACCGTATCATAGGCCGAACAGTTATACGTATCTGTCACTTTTACGATGTATGTACTATTTGTAGTTGGATATACATTGTACGTTGAGCTAGCTGGACCACCCGTCCACTGGTAAGTAGCTCCTCCGGTTGCAACGAGTGGCAACAATTGTCGCTCGCATAAAATCGTATCGTTGTTTGCTTTTGCTTGAGGAATGCTCACAGTTACGGTAATCTGTTTCTCGCTAGAGCAACCATTTGAGGAATCCGCCTGCACTTTATAGGAGGTGGTTTTAGCCGGGTTTACTCCATAATTCATGTTCGATGGGCCACCCACCCATTTATAACTCGAACCTGTAAATGCCTGCAACAAAACACTCTGGTATTGGCATACTGTGGTATCTTCTATCACCTCGAGCGATGGCAATGATTTTACAGTAATGTCCTTCACGAGAACATCTTGGTTTCCACACTGGTCTGTCCCGGTCACCTTCAGTTGAAAGTCTTTAACAGCCTTCACCGATACCGTTTTACCTACTTTAGCTTGAACCGGTCCGAAAGGTTCCCATCGGAATGATGTGGCACCTTCAGCGGTTACAACATATTCTTGATTATAGCAGATCGAATCGTCAATTGATACTTTAACATCGGGCACTCTCGGAGTACCTAAATTCATTCGCAACATCAGAGAAATGAACAGATTTGAAACACTGAAGTCTGTCCAGTTTCCCCCAACACTGTAGAGTCCGGCTCCCTGAGTGTAGTATTTTGTATCGTATCCAAGGCTTAGATTATTTCCCGTAAGTTGTTCTACTGCAATGAAGTGCTTTCCCTTACTCAAGACCTCGTCGCAATCAAAACTGAGGTGATACCAGCCGGCTGTGCCAGATATGTAGTATGTTTTGGATGTAGTTACCAGTCGATCCGGCAAATTATTGGTGACCGTATACAAATGCAATTTGAACGAATCACCCGGAGTTCCTCCATTCAAATACATTGAAACAGAAGTGAGTGTATCCTGTGTAAACAATTCATAGATGCTTCCCATTTGAATACCACCATTGTTATTACCAACACCGCCAACGGCTGTGCCGTCGTCACGACTATATATCGTGTCCGTTGGGTATAACATCATACTGGCATTATTATCCGAGTTATTTGCGTCTGCCTCGTTTTGAACAAGCTCCAATGAAACAAGCGTATCATTGTCCCCTAACACTCGTTTGTAGTAGGTTGTCAGCGTGTCGCGTTGTCCTGGACTCATGGTGCCCACCGATACAGAATCTAAGCTCGAACTTAAGCCTGTTCTCAAGCGCACCCCTGTAATTTCTTTTATTCCATCGTTTTTTATCGTAGCCGACAATCGAACGGTATCTCTATGCCCTTTTGGTTGCATAACATATCCACCATCCGAAGCCCAACCGGAGCTTAAAATCTGACCATCATAAATACTAGGAGAATACGTTTCAACCGTTACGGCATCTATTGCAACATCAGACATGAAGTTAACCCCCATGATTGCCCGGATGCGCACTTGAACATTGGAGTCATTGTAATTCCCTAAACCCACGGTTGCAATTTTCCAACCCTCTCCTTGGTCACCATTGAGTACCCATTCATCTTCAATCCATTTACCCCCGCTGTAAACATCCACATGTAGTGAACCCATTCCTGCACCATGCATGTGGTATGCAAACTTCAAGCGATAGTAATTCGTATCTGAAAAATCGAAACAAGGGCTTAGTAAGTTTATCTCACTGCCAGCGCACGCATTATTTGCGACAGTTGCTTCAGTGTATAGGTAAATACCAGTATTTGTACCCGGTAAATAGTCTATTGCATTTCCTATCCCATTGGTGGTATCTGTACTCCCGGGACCTGTTCCAATTGACACTGTACCGGCGGTATCTGCTCGCCAGTCCCCATCATCATTCGCATCCTGTGTCCAACCTGAACCAGACGCTCCAACCGTGGTAGCGTCACAACTTTCGTTTGTTTGCAGTGTTGTAAACGTCTCGAAATCAAATACGTACGGAAAGGAATCAATACATTGAGCATAGCCCATTGCATATCCGCTGAATAGAAGTAAAGTAACTAGTAAAGGTTTCTTCATTGTTGTAATTCGTTCTATGAATTGGGAATAAGGCCTACTAAATTACAAAAAACATACAGTCACGCAACAAGTTACTCCGTCATCAATTGATCGTATCCGAGTCTCAAATTAGCTTGATCTTCAGCACTCACCTCAGGATACTTCAGGTCAAGTTTTTCAAGTGCTCCAATTATTATGTCGCACACCGCCGATTGCATAAACCATTTGTTGTCTGCCGGAATGATAAACCAAGGTGCATGTTGCGCTGCTGTGGCTGATATCGCCTCCTGATACGCATGCATATAGTCGTCCCAACGCGCGCGTTCCCGCAAGTCACTAATATTAAATTTCCAATTCTTTTTTTGCTCTGTAATGCGACTTAAGAAGCGCGCTTTTTGCTCTTCCTTGCTAACATTAAGGAAAAATTTAAGGATAATGGTTCCGTTCTCCGCCAAGTGTTCTTCATGGTCTCGAATAGATTTAAACCTATTCTGCCAGAATGAATCAGAAATGTCCTCTAAACCATCAATTCCAGGTATGCGCTGACCCAATATATATTCGGGATGAACACGCGTTACGAGCACTTCTTCGTAATAAGACCTATTAAAAATACTCACACAACCGCGTTCAGGCAACACCAGAGAAGACCGCCATAGGTAATCGTGATCCAACTCGTGTTTCGTTGGCGATTTAAAGCTATGCACTTTGCACGCCTGGGGGAACATTCCAGCAAATACCTTTCGAATAGTGCTATCCTTCCCCGCAGCGTCCATGGCTTGAAAGATAAGTAACACGCTGTGGCTGTCGTTGGCATACATCATTCGTTGGAGCTCGTGCAAGCGCTTTTTGTCACGCTTTAGTTTGGTTTTCCCAGTCTCTTTATCCAATCCAGCTGTGTATGATGTTTGATGATTTCCCAAGTCGACACCTTGTCCATCAAAAACTGCAATTTCTTTATCGTTGATTAATGACTCCATCAAACAAATATATCTACGAAAGGATATCTTTGATTCCCGTGATTAAGACCTGGCTCCTAAAACCAATCGACCCAATTCAAGTTGCACTCTGGCGTATCGTTTTTGGATTAGTCATGGTATTTGAATGTTTTGGTGCTGTTCTTATCGGATGGACAAAAATGGTCTTCATCGACCCTCCTTCACTAACCTTCAACTTCATTGGTTTGGAGTGGCTCCAGCCGTTACCCGGAAACGGGATGTATTTCTACTTTATAGCAATGGGCTGCCTAGCTGTATTCATTACAATAGGTTGGAAGTATCGCTACGTAATGCCCTTGTTTGCTATTGGTTGGGCAGGCTTGTATTTCATGCACAAAACCAGCTACAACAACCATCATTACCTCATGTTTTTATTGAGTGGCATGTTTTGTTTCACACCTGCTCATGTACAACTATCCTTAGATGCACGTCGTAAGGGAAAAAGCACAATCCCAAATTTATTTCGATGGCAATACCTCATTCTATTTTTGATAGTCTATACCTACGCGAGTGTGGCTAAGTTCTACCCAGATTGGATATCCGGTAGGTTCACCTCTATGCTGGTCGAAGGGAAAGAGACACGACCTTTCATTGGATGGCTTTATCGAGCAGAATACGCCCCACTGATCCTGGCTTGGGGAGGGATTTTCTACGACCTATTGGTTATCCCGGCTTTGCTTTGGAAGCGAACCAGGAACTTCGCTTTAGTAATATCCATCGGTTTCCACCTGTACAATTCCATTACTCTAGAAATCGGAACTTTCCCATACATGATGATTGGTGCATCGGTCCTGTTCTTCCCGCCGGAACTGCTCCGCAAGCGATTTAAACGTCATCCGAACGACACCTCACTTCCGGCATTATCTTTTCATCATCCACAACTGAAACTTATGGCACTCTACCTGTTTATTGCCATTCAGGTCGTGCTTCCGCTCCGGCACCATATTTACCCAGGTACCGTTTTTTGGACGGAAGAAGGTCACCGCTTGAGTTGGCGGATGATGCTACGGTACAAGTCGGGCCGCATTCACTTCACAATCTCTGATAAAAACAACAAGTTGATATACCACAATCCGCTAGATCACATCACAAAAAAACAATTGAACACCATGTGTTCTCATCCCGATATGATTTGGCAGTATGCTCAATTCTTGAAAAAGATATACGGGGACGATATACGTGTTTATGTTAAAGCGTATGTGAGCCTGAACCGAAGACCAATGCAGCTGCTCATAGACCCCAATGTTGATTTAGCTCATACCAAATGGCATCGTTTTAAACACAGCAATTGGATTTTACCATTTAGCTGGGATGATTAAGAATCAAACAAGACTTCGAATGACCGTTAATGATTGCTTAGAATTACTTAGGACTTATTCCAACCCTGATATTGCCCTTAAAAAAGCACAAAAATTTGGCGTTGTTGCTCCGGGTAGTTGGGGTGTATTCCAACGTGATATCAATCAGATTGCCAAACAAATTGGCAAGAATACAGAATTAGGCATCGAGTTGATTGAACACGACCAGTATGATGGTTTACTATTAGCGAGCAAATTGATTAAGCCCACTGAGTTACCAAAAGACGTAATCAAGCCACTTATCGCGCGATTTGATACGTGGGAAATTACCGACAGCTTTTCCATGAAGGTTTTTGCACCTGGTCCTTTCGCAGATGATATTATTCAGGAATACGCAAATGCTAAAGGAGAATTTTCCCGAAGAACGTCTTATGCAACAATTGCCGGCTTGTGCTCTGCAGACAAAAAATCGCTAAACGAACGTTTCATCCTCTACTTCCCGTTGATTATTGAAGCCGCAACAGACAATCGCAATTTTGTTAAGAAATCAGTTAACTGGGCGTTACGCAGTATCGGTAAGCGAAATCCCGACTTGCGTAACGAAGCGATTCTGGTGGCCGAAGAATTGATCCTTTCTAATTCTAAGTCTGCACAATGGATTGCAAAGGATGCACTAAAAGAACTTCAACAAGACTCGTGTCGGATATCAAATTATCCTAGGCCCATATATAGCACCTAAGCAATATCATTTGGGAAAGTATGAACTGCCGTTAACTTTGCCGCCCAAATGAAATTGAAGTTACCACTCCTTTTAATAACTGTTTTGTGTTCGAGTCTCCTCACCACAGCTCAGCAGACCAAAACAGAGAGTGGCGCTTGGTATCTGTTGGTATGGAAACTTAAGTCGCCCGAAAAAGCATTTGGACTACAAGGTGATTTTCAGTTGCGCTTGTGGGAAGTTGGCAACGATCTCGAGCAGACTATGGCGCGGATGGGATGTTTCTATCAACCAAAAGGCAGAAAGGAAATGTATACTGCAGGATATGCCAATATTCAAACGGAGTCTTATGGGAGTGCAAAAAATCGTTTCAATGAAAATCGATATTATATAGAAGCTCTTCTCCCACAAAAAGCTGGAAAAAGATTTATCGTAAAACACAGGCTTCGTCATGAATATCGATTTATTCAGAATAGAGACTTCAGCACCAGATACAGACAAGCCATATTTTTAACCGTTCCAATTTCGAGTCAAGAAATGCAGGCCAAAACCATTTTCTTAAGTTTCTACAACGAGATATTCTTGAATGAGCGAGTTTTCGGAACGAACCGTCAAGCAAGTTTCTTTGACCAAAACCGATTGTATGGAGCAGTTGGCTATGCCTTTACGAAACAAACAAAGCTTCAAGTTGGAGCGATGCAGCACAACACCAATCGCTGGTCCAAGCATCAACTTCAGATTGGGATCAATCACACGTTTGTTCCAACTTCTACACCTTAGGTTTCTTCAAAATAATATTGTCGAGTAAGCGGACGCCACCGTACTTCACCACAGTGAGTGCAACAACATAATCCGAGTCGTACAAATCGTTAACCTCTTGCAAGGTGTCGCCATCGACACAAATGAGGTATTCTAAGCTTGCATCCTCAATTGATTTCAAATACTTAATGGTTGTGGTCAAGGCTTCAGACAAAGGTTTAAAAAAGCAACGCTCTTTTAGTTTTAATAATGACTTATAGATAAATGATGCCTTGTCGCGCTCGACCGGACTTAACCGTTCATTTCTACTTGACATAGCCAAACCATGTGGCTCCCGAACGATTGGGCATACCACCATTTTAGTATCAAATTCACAAAGCTTGATTAGTTGACCAATCACCGCAGTTTGCTGGAAATCCTTTTGACCAAAGTAGGCAGAAGTGGGTTGAACAATTTCAAAGAATCTCTTCACTACCTGCGCGACGCCTTGAAAATGTCCTGATCTTAAAGCACCTTCATGTATTAAATCCAACCCTGCAAGGTCAATATCATCGCTCGCTTCTCCATTCGGATAAACATCTTCTACTTCAGGGTAATAGAGATAATCTACATTCACCGAGCGCAGCATTTCCATATCACTATCTATGGTTGAAGGATATTTATCCAAATCAGCCTTATCGTCAAATTGTGTTGGATTGACGAAAATGCTACAAACGACTGTATCATTTTCAGCTCTTGCCCGTTCTAATAAGGAACGATGTCCGGCATGCAAAGCCCCCATTGTTGGCACAAACCCGATTTTGTTGCCTTGCGAACGTTGTTTTTGCAACTCAATGTGCAGTAAGTCAGCGGATTTGTGAATAAACATATAGTAAAAAATATCTAGAATTACAAGTGTCACAACCGACAGTTTTGCCGATTTTCAGGGGTATCTTTGCAGTCGCATTATAGTAAAAACACCTTTTATTTATGGAAAACAACAGAAAAAAAGTCCTTTTCATTTCGTCTGAAATGAGTCCTTTTTTGGAAAGCAACGCTTTGTCGGACATTGCCCGCATGCTACCTCAAGCTGTACAAGAAAGTGACAATGAAGTACGCATTCTGGTTCCACGTTTCGGAGTAATTAACGAACGTCGTAATCGATTGCATGAAGTTGTTCGTCTATCGGGTATGAACATTACCATCGACGACAACGACAATCCACTTACTATTAAAGTGGCGTCAATTCCAAATACAAAGATGCAAGTATACTTCCTTGACAACGAGGATTACTTCCACCGCAAAAGTGTATACGGAGACGACGAGAATGAGTTCTTTGAAGACAATGATGAGCGAACTATTTTCTTCTGTAAAGGAGCATTGGAGACTGTGAAGAAACTGGGTTGGTATCCAGACATTATTCACTGCCAGGGTTGGATGACCAGTTTGATTCCACTTTACTTAAATGTCTGTTCACTATTACAGACATATGGATAAAACTGAAACACATACAGTGTCGTTGATAATAGATTATTCGGAATATAAGGGAGCAAAAATTGAAATTTTCACTTCTATAAAAATCCCCAAATTTTACACACTTACATTTTACACCTATGGCAAGCCCCCAAAACAAAGTTTGGGTCAATATTGGGATTTTACTTTTTTTCCATATTATTCTCCCTATAAAACTTCAATCAAAATGTAAGCAAGATTTCTGTTGCTTATTCCT
>CAJXLR010000036.1 GCA_913056425.1 uncultured Bacteroidota bacterium | reverse complement strand
TTTTCTGAACTCTCGTGATCCATTCTTGGATCTCTTCAAGAGAATAGGAATTACTCAAAGACAACATGGAATAGCGGTGCTGTACAGTATTAAAGCTTTTGGTAATGCCTCCACCTACTCGAACACTTGGACTATTTGGGTCAGTATATTCTGGATGAGCAGCCTCAAGGGTTTCTAATTCCTTTAAGAGCATATCGAACTCATAATCAGAAATCACTGGAGCATCTTCGATATAGTATCTGCGGTTGTGCTCATGCAGTTCATTCCGTAGTGCTTCTATCTTTTCGTTAATCCCCATATTGCGCAAAAATCATTCTGTCTTTCCCTTGCAAATCTTGCAATAAGTTAACCTCTTTAAACCCAAAAGAGGCACATAGTTCAATCATTTGTTCACCAAAATTCTCATGAATCTCAAAGGCAACGTGGACTGGGCTGTCCTTTTTGTTCTTCTTGGCCAATTCAAGCAATCTTCGGTAGAACAGCAGCGCATCTTCGTTGGGCACAAATAATGCTCTATCTGGTTCATAGTCAACCACGTTGCTATCCATTGCCTGCGCTTCACTCACCGGGATATAAGGCGGATTTGAAACGAGAAGATCAAACTCCGGCAATGTTTCTTCAAGTACGTCTAAGACCTTAAAATCAACATTAGCGCCCAGCTTCTCAGCATTGGCCTTTGCTGCATCAATAGTCTGTCGATGAATATCTACACCCGTGATGCTCCAATTAGGCCTTGCTAATTGCAGTGAAATAGCAATACAACCGCTGCCTGCGCCTACATCAATAACTTTTAACTCATTATTAGAAAATCTTTCAAGAATCCCAGCTACTAACTCTTCCGTCTCTGGCCGTGGTATTAACGTATGCTCATTAACGAGATATAATCGATCGAAGAAAAATGCTTCACCGAGCACCAATTGCACTGGAGTCTTTGCTTTTAGCTGAGCTAAATCGGCCCCGAATGAAGGAAACGCGACTTCCTCTTCCCTCCTCATTATCAGATCAATGGGAGACATATCCAATCTTGATCCAAACCAAAGTTTAATCACAGCCGAAGTCTCTCTATCCCCATAAATAGGAACGAGTACATCTTGTGCCTGTAGTTGATAATTAGAGAGTGTGAACATTTGGCTTGAAATTACATCACAGCCTCCTACCTTTGAGCTATGGACCACAGTAAGTTTCTCACACGTTGCCTACAACTCGCTAACTATGGCAGAGGCACTACATCTCCCAATCCTATGGTAGGTGCAGTCGTGGTTCACAATGATGTAATCATAGGAGAAGGTTACCATAGAAAGGCTGGAGAACCTCATGCCGAGGTCATGGCCATTAGAAGTGTCGAAAACCATGATTTACTGAAGCAGAGCATTTTATATTGCTCTCTCGAACCTTGTGCTCATTACGGCAAGACACCACCTTGCTGTGAACTTATCTCTTCTCATGGTATTCCTCATGTGGTTATTGGTACTGGAGATCCTCATAGTAAGGTTGACGGTAAAGGAGTGGCCCATCTTAGGGACCACGGAATCAAGGTTGAGTTTGCCCCTTCACCAGAAGTATACAGGCAGTTGAACGAAGTCTTTTGGACCAATATGACCAAGAAGAGACCTCATTTCACGCTGAAATGGGCTGAGAATAATTCTGGACATATCGACGGAAACAGAACATCCGAGGAGAAAGCTTTGAGCATAAGCGGGCCATTAGCTGCATTACGAACACATCAGTTGCGCGGCTCTGTCGACGGTATTTTGATTAGTTCGAAAACTGCATGTTTCGATCGGCCAAGTTTAACCACCAGGAATTGGTCGGGTCAAAGCCCTACCCCAATCATTTTACTTAGCCAAGACTATCCCTTGCAAAGAGAATGGCTAGCTAGCTTAGAAGTTCAGCCAATAATCATCGGCAATACATTACCGCAGGGGTATTTCGGAATTACTTGTAACCCCAGAGATTTAGGTCAATGGGCACCCAGGCTGCTAGATCTTGGTTTGAATCATATCCTGGTTGAAGGTGGCGCAAGAATATTACAATCCTTTATCGATTCTAATCTTGCCGATAGTATTCATAAGTACACTTCAAAGGATCAACTTGAAGAAGGAGTTAATGCTCCTGAAGCACCTGAACTTACCACAATTGCTCAACTAGGAAATGACCGTTATGAGCGCAGTTGATTTCTTCTCTACAATTGATGAGCCTGCTTTGGGAGAATTAAAGGATAAGGGTAGCAAATTCAAAGCCTATCTCTTTCCGGTGAAAAGTGAAGAGAGCTTTAAAAGTCAGCTCAATTTCATCAAGGAACAAGAACCTAATGCGCGTCATCACTGCTGGGCGTTCATTTTAGGCGAAGAGGCTGACTTTCATAAATCCAACGACGACGGAGAACCTAGAAACACCGCTGGAGCTCCTATACTTCGTTCGCTTGTGAGCTCGGGAATGACTAACATAGCCTGTGTGGTGGTCCGTTATTTTGGAGGCACCAAACTCGGCGTACCAGGTTTAATAGCAGCTTACGGTGGTAGTACAGGATTGGCCATAGAAAACTCTAAAAAGATCACAGAGGTAATCTCGCAACGTCTTACTTTAAGCACAAGCTATGAGCACATGGCCTTGGTGGAGAGAATGATCAAAATCTATGGCGCAAATGTTGTAGCTAGAGAACAACGAGAAAGAGTAACTTATACCCTAACAATTCGCCGGTCATTGTTCGGCGAGGCAATGGATTATGTCAAGAAGAATCATCACATTACTGTTTACACTAATAGGTAGCCTAACTTTTGGGCAAAATGTTGAGGGATTGGAGCACGAGTATTTTACCACGCGTAATAGTCCGCATGCGCAATACCAACGTTTTACTTATCGCTACCAAAACATCCCAATTCTCGAGCATCAGTACTTGGAAATTCGGTCGCTAGATGGCAACATGATTAAAAGGAAATCATCATTAAGTCAAGAAGCACGTGCCGCTCTTAACCCGTCTCTAGAAGGTCCATATCTCTTGTGGAGGTCCAACAACTGGCTGTCCGTTAGACCTGATACGATTAACGACGGATTTGAACATTCTGTATCATTCTATAATTCTGAAAATGAATTAATTGAAGAATTAGACTTAAACCTTCATTTTAATGACACGACTGTGCAGGTTCGTGTATTTAACCCAGATCCATTGACCCCAAACAACTTAAGCTATGGTGGTATATACACGGATATGAACGATGGTAATGCTGGGGTGCTTGACAGTTTGACTGTACTCGACTCTGTGACCGTAGATGTTGTAAACGATACTGTTCGTTTGAAAAACGATTACATACATGTGATTGACTTCGATGCACCGTATATCAGCATCAGTACTGATCCTAACAATTGGGTTTCAGGAAGAGCCAACGATGAATTTGAACAAGTGATGGTAACCTACCACATTACCAAGCAAAACGAATACCTGAATGTCTTGGGCTATGGAAACATTCTTAATTATGCCATACATGTAGATCCTCAAGCATTAAATGGACAGGATAACTCAATGTTCAATTGGGGTACTAACCCACCGCGCCTATTTTTTGGAGAAGGCGGAGTAGACGATGCGGAAGATGCAGATGTTATTATCCATGAACTTGGGCACGCCATCAGTCACGGTGCTGCTCCAGCCTCGACAAATGGTGATGAAAGACGAACTTTTGATGAGGCTTTAGGCGACTATTTCGCGGAGCGTTACGGAAGAATGAGCGGTGTTCAAAGCACGCGAATATTCGATTGGGACGGTAATAACACCTTTTGGAACGGCAGAAGTGCTGTTTATGACGGACAAAAGGATTACAACACTATTAGTTCGTTTTGGAACATCTATCAGCACACGGATATCATGGTCGGTGCAATGCTTGAGTTTAGTGCGGCTACCACAGTAAATGACTCACTTGCGGATAAAATAGTTCTAGAAAGCCTTTATCAACTCATGTCCTTCCAAAGTTTACGCGACATCGCGGAAAATATACTATCCGCTGACTCCATAGTGAACAATGGAAACTACTCTCAAGCCATTTACACGGCATTTGGAGCTCCAAAAAACATACTGAGCGGTATTTCTATTGAAGAAGAGGATAAAGGCGAGAAAACGCCTTATTTGAGTTATGGAGATAATGTCAGGGTGATATTTCCTTCTGACGAAACTTATTCATACCATATATATAATTTAAATGGTCAGCTCTTGTCTTCAGGAACCGCGATGAATGAGTTACATCTGGAGAATATTCCTAGTATTATTCACATTACGAGTTCAACAGGAATTACGACTGTGTTGAAGAAGCCTTAAGCAGTAGTGTTTTAAAATCTGCTGGACACTGTTTTGTCTTGAAGGTTTTGGTATCGACAAATACTAAGACTACTTTACCTGTTACCAAAGTTTTACCCTCCTTGTTCTTGAGCGTATGGTAAAATGATATCTTTCTTGAAGGGACTTCGTGAATGGAGGTTTCAAGCACGAGTTCTTCATCATATTTAGCTCCGGCTTTAAAGTCCATATCGAGATGGACAACTGGTAGCATTGTGCCAGACTTTTCCATCTCCGCGTAGCTCATGCCCAAATCGCGCAATAATTCAACGCGACCAACCTCAAAATAGGTAGCATAATTACCGTAGTAGACCACACCCATTTGATCAGTCTCAGAATATCTAGGACGAAACTCAAAAATTCCTTTCAAATTTATTTTTTCCATGAGGTAAATCTAAGATTTTTGAAAGTTGATTTTTGGGAGCGAATCTTCTGCAAGCCTCGAATTTTCAACACATTGAGGCGATTGTGGTATTTTATACCGAAAAAATTTGGTGGTTTTATTTACACACTGATAATCAGATAGTTACAAATCCCTTAAGAAAAACTTTTTATTAACACAACCCTAAAAAAATTTTGTTGAAAGAGAATTTATCAACAGATTTGTAATGCAAGCCAAAGAGGAAAATTTTCCTCTGCGCAGACCCCTTATTTTTAAGAGACACACGAACACGGTCTCGAGACTTGAACAACCTCGAGACAGGACCTTTTTTGAGCCATGAGTAAAACTGTTGGGACTATTTGGAATGAAGCTTTAGAATTTATCAAGGATAACGTCGATGACCAGTGTTATGACACTTGGTTTTCGCCGATCAAACCGATTAAAATTCAAGGTACCGTTCTCACCGTCCAAGTTCCTTCCAAATTCTTCTACGAATACCTTGAGGAGAACTATATTTCCTTACTAAAAGCAGCCATCACTAAAGGGCTAGGCGAAGGTGCTAAACTTGTATATAGTATAGTCATGGAGAACTCCTATGACAACAGCACGCCGCCAACCATGAAACTTCCAAGTTCAGGACGTCGTAAGCACAAACCTCAGAGCGTCAACATGCCTGTGGCTATTACCAATGAAAAGAGTATCAAAAATCCTTTTGTGATTCCTGGATTGCAGAAGTTGAATATTGATAGTCAACTGAATCCTAACTACACTTTCGACAATTTTATCGAAGGTGATTGCAATAGACTGGCACGATCAGCTGGTTTAGCGGTTGGAAAGAGTCCTGGAGGCACTTCGTTCAATCCATTAATGTTGTATGGAGGTGTTGGCCTTGGTAAAACGCATTTGGCACATGCAATCGGTGTAGAAATCAAAGACAACTACCCTGAAAAAACTGTTTTGTATGTAAGCGCTGAGAAATTCACGCAGCAGTTTATTGATAGCATTCGTAACAACTCTAAAAACGACTTTGTGCACTTCTATCAAATGATCGATGTGTTGATCATTGATGATGTTCAGAGTTTTTCAGGAAAGGAGAAGACTCAGGATGTTTTCTTTGAAATTTTTAACCACTTGCATCAAAACGGGAAGCAAATTATCCTCACCTCGGACAGAGCTCCTGTTGAACTTCAAGGAATGGAACAGCGCTTGTTAAGTCGCTTCAAGTGGGGCTTGAGCGCTGATTTGCAAAAGCCTGGACTAGAGACTCGCGTAGCCATCTTGGGTAAAAAACTGTACAATGACGGTATTGAGGTAGAGCAAGATATTGTTGAATTTATCGCCTACTCTATCAATTCTAATGTACGTGAACTAGAAGGTGCTCTTATTAGTATTCTAGCGCAAAGCTCTTTGAATAAGAAGCAAATCACCATGGAATTGGTAAAGTCGATGGTCGATAAGTTCGTAAAGAGTACTACTCGTGAAATTTCGATCGATTTTATCCAAAAAGTTGTTTGCGATTACTTCGATATGCCATTGGAGTTACTCAAATCGAAGACTCGTAAGAGAGAGATTGTACAAGCCCGTCAATTGAGCATGTATTTCTCAAAGCAATTAACCAAAAACAGCCTTGCTTCTATTGGTCAGCAATGTGGGAATAAAGACCACGCTACAGTACTGCACGCCTGCCGTACAGTGAACAATTTGAAAGAAACAGATAAGCGATTTAAGACTTACGTGGATGATCTACAAAAGAGATTAACACTCGCTTAATTTTATATTACGAATGCATAAAAGAGTCAGTATCTTCGGGTACTGACTTTTTTTTATGAATATACTTATGGTATGCTTGGGAAACATTTGTCGTTCTCCCCTTGCACATGGAATTTTAGAATCAAAAGCACCAAAGGGTTGGCATATTGACAGTGCGGGTACGTCCGGTTGGCACGAAGGTGAGCGACCTGATACAAGATCTATTATAACGGCAAAAGGCCGAGGATTGAATATAGACCAGCAGCGGTCTAGACCATTTTTAGTCGAAGATTTCGATAGGTTCGATATAATTTTCGCGATGGACAGTTCCAACTACTCGAACATTGCTCGACTTGCACCAGATGAAGTATCAAAAGAAAAAGTACGCTTAATCATGAATGAAGCTTATCCAGGAGAAAATAGGCAAGTACCTGATCCATATACAGGTGGACAGCGTGGTTTTGAAGATGTCTATGATATGCTTGAATTAGCCATTGATAAATTCTTAGAACAGCATTTATGAAAGGAACTATCTACCTTATTCCCAATAGTTTAGGAGAAGATAATTTCTCTGAAATACTTCCTCCAGATGTAGTTAATATCATTGATTCACTAGAGTATTTTATTGTGGAGAATGAAAAAACAGCCAGAGCCTTTATCAAGCGTCTTCTCCCGGAGAAGGTGCAGCGTGAAATCAACATGGAAATTCTTGACAAGCATACCGATCCATTGGACTTACCCGGTTTTTTGAAACCTGTAGAAAGAGGTGAAAATGTTGGGATTATTTCAGAGGCTGGAGTCCCCTGTGTTGCAGATCCTGGAGCAGAAATTGTCAGTATTGCGCATCGTAAAGGACTTTCCGTCAAACCTTTAGTCGGCCCCTCCTCTATCCTTTTGGCATTAATGGGCAGTGGATTTAATGGACAGCAATTCACCTTTCGAGGATACCTTCCTTTCGACCAAGGGATTCGGAAGCGCGTTTTTCAGGCGATGACAAAGGATTTAAAGGACGGTATTACTCAGATATTTATGGAGACCCCATACCGCAACAATAAACTTGTGGAAGAGCTTTTAAAAGTCCTCCATCCCGAAACAAAGTTGTGCATCGCCTGCGATATCACGCTGCAAAATGAGTACATTGAAACTAAGACTATTGCCGATTGGGCAAGTAATTTGCCTGATTTACACAAACGGCCAACCATTTTCCTCCTTGACTAAATGACTGATTGGAACCCAGAAGATAAAGCACTCATTGACAATGCGTTCAAAGATTTATTGAACAGTATTGAGTACAAGACAGATAAGGACGACGTCGATCTGATTAAGCGTGCCTTTCGACTTGCGAATGATGCTCACAATGGAATACGGAGAAAAACGGGAGAACCGTACATCACTCATCCTATTGAAGTTGCACAGATAGTTGCCACAGAAATTGGTCTTGGCCCAACAAGTATTGCCACGGCGTTGATGCATGATGTTGTTGAAGACAGCGATTATACACTTGATGACATTGAAAGCATGTTTGGTAAAAATATTGCCAAACTCATCGATGGTTTGACAAAGATCAGCGGTGTTACCACCGTCGACAATAACATGCAACTTGAAAATTACCGGAAAATGCTCCTCACTATCAGTGACGATATCCGTGTAATCCTTATCAAGATTGCGGACCGTATGCACAACATGCGCACAATGCATGGAATGCCCTCTCACAAGCAACTTACCAAGGCTTCTGAAACCCTATTTATTTACGCCCCTCTAGCCCATAGACTGGGTTTGTACCGCATTAAAACAGAGCTTGAGGACCAAAGCCTAAAGTACACGGAGCCAGAAGTGTATGCTGAGATTCACGATCAGATGGAAGCTCTAGAGAAAGCGGATTTCACATACTTAAACAAATTTGTCGCTACAGTAGAGAACGGGCTTAATGAGGCAGGGTTATCTTTTAAAATAAAGAAGCGGACAAAGAGTATATATTCCATTCGTCGTAAGATGAAAAACCAAGGTGTTCGCTTTGATGAAGTCTATGACAAGTATGCAATCCGAATTATTTTGGACTCTTCACTAGAGCAAGAAAAAGCGGATTGTTGGAAAGCTTACTCACTAGTAACCGAAAACTATAGTCCAAATCCACTTCGCTTGCGGGATTGGATTTCATCTCCAAAAAGCAATGGTTACGAGAGTCTCCATACTACGGTGATGGGTCCGGATGGTAGATGGGTTGAAGTACAAATACGTACCGCGAGAATGGACGATGTTGCCGAAAATGGCTTTGCAGCGCATTGGAAGTACAAAGAAGATAGTTCTGGCTCTAACTCACTTGATACGTGGTTGATGAGAATTAAAGAATTCTTAGATGACCCTGATAATGATAATGAAGATTTCATTGAGAGCTTTCAGATGAATCTGTTCGCTTCCGAGATTTTCGTCTTTACACCAAAAGGGGAAATGCGCACGCTGCCCAAAGGTGCTACCGCACTTGATTTTGCTTTTGATATTCATAGTGATGTTGGAGCGCGCTGCCTAGGTACAAAGGTCAATGGTAAATTGGTTCCACTTTCTACCCCACTTAAATCGGGTGATCAGATTGAAATCTTGACTTCCATGAAGCAAGAGCCAAAGGAAGACTGGCTGAGTTTTGTAAAAACAGGAAAAGCGAAACAGCGCATTAAAAGATCGCTGAAGAAGGAAAAACAAATAATATCTGGACAAGGCTACATGATGCTTGAGCGCAAATTGCGCGTTCTTAAGCTAAAAGCAACATCAAGTAACATTCAGAAGTTGGTCAACTATTACGGCCTAAAAAACCCTGAAGAACTGTACTATAAAGTTGGGCTTGGTGTCATTGATAACAAGAAGCTTCGTCAGTATGCACGCGAGACTTCGGGATTTGTAAACTATTTCCGTTCGAGAATCGTCAAGAGTTCTTACGCCAAAGCAAAGCTTGAAACCAAAGGTCAAAAGCCAAAAGATACTGGCGCAGAGCATGTTGAACTTGTCTTTGGAAATGACGAACAGCAACTTGACTATTCATTGGCCAAATGCTGCTCTCCTTTGCCTGGCGAACGCGTGTTTGGTTTTATTACCACTGCAGAAGGCATCAAGGTACATAGACACGATTGTCCAAACGCCGTAATGCTCCAAGGACGATTTGCCAATAGGGTCATGAAAGCAAATTGGATTGCCACAGAACGAGCAAAAGTGACCGTGAATATTGAAATTATGGGGGCGGACAGAATGGGTATCGTAAATGATGTCACTAAAATCGTTTCTGGGGACTTAAACATCAATATTAAAGCCATTTCCTTCTCAGTAGATGATGGGTTATTCACAGGTCAGTTAACCATCGAAGTCGCGGATAAAGTGGGTTTAACAGACACTATTAACAATATCAAGTCACTAGAGGGAATTAGCGCAGTAAATAGGGTGGGTAAATTCAATTAGTAGAAGTATTTTAGCGCTTTAGTTCTCACATGAGCCATTTAGACGCACAGGAACAAGTAAAAAAGGTGTTTAGCACTTTTCTGGAGGAAAACAAGCAACGTAAAACTCCCGAACGCTTCGCCATACTTAAAGAGGTCTACGAGAGTAACGATCACTTTGATGTTGAAACCCTGTATCTAAACATGAAATCCAAGAACTATCGAGTATCGCGAGCAACACTTTACAACACCATTGAATTACTACTTACTTGTGGGTTAATTCGAAAGCATCAGTTTGGTCAGAATCAGAGCTTTTACGAGAAATCGTATTTCAACAAGCAGCACGATCATGTGATTTTAGATTCAGGTGAAGTTTATGAGTTCTGTGACCCTAGAATTGAAAACATTAAAAAAACGATAGAGGAAGTCTTCAACGTAGATGTAAGCAGCCACAGCTTATACTTTTACGCAAAGAAGAAGGAATCCTAATGACTTAAGCCATGGCAGTAGATGTACTACTAGGTCTCCAATGGGGAGATGAAGGAAAAGGAAAGATTGTTGATGTACTTACGCGTAAGTATGACATAATTGCACGCTTTCAAGGGGGTCCGAACGCGGGACACACGCTTGAATTTGAAGGCAAGAAACACGTACTACATACCATTCCTTCTGGAGTATTCCATGAGAAGGTTTGTAATGTTGTTGGAAACGGTGTGGTGATTGATCCAGTAATCTTTAAGGGCGAATTAGACAAACTCATCGCACAAGAACCTGATGTGCTATCTCGTCTAA
>CAJXLR010000035.1 GCA_913056425.1 uncultured Bacteroidota bacterium | reverse complement strand
CCTGTCGGCAGACAGGTGCCAGTGGGAGTGTGGGTGGGAGTGTAAATCTGCTTGAGTGAGGATGAAAACAAAAATGCCCAGAGCAACGGAGTTGCGTAGGCATTTGGATTGAACTCCCCAAAACGGGATCACGAGCGCAACGCAACGCAGTGGAGTTGTGCGAGTAATCAGGAGGTGAGCCTGCCTGTCGGCAGACAGGTGCCAGTGGGAGTTTGAGTGTGAGTGAACTTGCTTGAGTGAGGAAGAAAACAAAAATGACCAGAGCAACGGAGTTGCAACCTTATTCAGCAACCTGCGAAATAGATTGATACACTCATAAATCTTAATTACTCCGACGGTGTTTCATCCTACTCCCGACAAAACTGACAAATGTTTCAGAAGTAATTGAGCATGGCCATATAGTCTGCAGAAATATAATATGTTATTTGAATTAGTAAAAACTATATTAATGAAAAAGTTATTTCCAATTCTAGCAATACCAGTAATTAGTGCAATCATGTTCACGTCGTGTAGGGATGATGAGCCGGTAGAAATCTCAACACCCGGGAAAGTTGAGTTTGAGTTTGAATATGTATGGGCGGCAGGTGAGGCTCCCTTTGCATTAAACAAAGCATTATTCCATATGAGAACTGGCGATACGCTCACGTTTCAGGCGTTCAAAAACTACGTAAGCAACATAGCCCTTAAAAAGGATGATGGAACTTACTGGACAGCTTCAGATTCATACCACTTGATTGACGCAGCCGACGAATCATCCATGAAGGTAGTGTTTACCGATGTACCAGCAGGCACCTATACAGGAGTTCAGCTAGCAGTAGGAGTGGATAGTGCCGCAAATGCTAATGGTCCGGGAATGGGCGACTTAAGTCAAGATAAAAACATGTTCAGGTAACACCCAAGGCTATATCATGATAAAAGCTGAAGGTACATCGCCACAATCTAATTCAGGAACGTTTGCTTACCACCTTGGAGGGTATACACGAGATTTTAAGACTCAACTACAACGAGATTTGATTATACCCGGGGAAGCAACCATATCAGTTAATGGTAACACCTCGAAAGTTAAAGTTCGGTTAAACCCTGCTCGTTTGTTTCACAGCTACGGGAGTGTAACGAATGGAGACTCAATAACAGCGCCTGGTGAAAATGCATTTACGATGGCAAGCATGTTTAATACTTGGGTTAAGATTCACGAGATTTCGAACTATGTTTTACAGGCATCTCAGCCCGATCTATACTGCTGTTTAGCTCAAAACCAACCAGGAGCATTATACAATTGAAATAGATGAACAGCATAAGCACAATGATGGTTCCGATAGATCCATAAAGCTTGTTGTACGAGTCAAAGTTGTTAACGTAAAATGAAAAACCGACGGAAGCAATTAATGACAAGATGGTTGCAAGCGTAGATCCTACGCTAAAAAAGTGCCAGCTGGCTACTCTTGAGCTGCCAAAATAGTAGAGTGCCGAGTAAACAAAGTATATCAGGGCGAGAAGGGATAGATACTGTAAACCTTGCAACAACCAATAGGTCATTTGATCTGTAACGATATCGTTTTGTTTTAGCCAAGATAAACTCAGTGTGAAGTAGGTGATGAGTGCCACACTAACAAGCACCATTAGAGCAACCAGTATTGTTAAACCGATGCTTCGGAGTCGAGCAAAGTACCACGGCCTCTTCTCATGATCTTTTGCGTATTTGTCAAACGCAGTCATCATGGAGTTAAACGCATTGCTACTGAAATAAAGGGCAAATAAGAATCCAAATGATAAGAGACTTAGGTTCTGATTTGTTATAATATCTTCAATAGTAACCAGTAAAACCTCGTAAGCGTTTGACGGCAATAAGCGTTTAATATTAAGTAAAAGGTCTTGTTGGAAATTGTCAATAGGTATGTAAGCAATCAACGTAAACAAGAAAATAATGGCTGGGAATAATGCCAAGAAGAAATTGAATGCGAGTGAAGAAGCTCGTAGCATCAGGTCGGCATCTAACAAGCTGTCAAAGAAAAATTTCCCAACATCATAAAGCGATCTACCCTTAAATCCGGGGAAGGAATGTGATTTCAGCCAGCGTGCCACAGGTGACAAACGCTTACTCCATATCTGTTTATATTCTTCGTACGATTTAATACTCAGTCGTTTCAACAAATATAACGAGAAGTGGTGGTCTGATAAGTTAATCCGACTATTGGGTAAGCATGTGAGATACCAACAGCGTAAGCAAAAATGCTCACGACTTGTAAATACCTGAATGTTAGAGAGTTGTTAAGCATGTGAGCTTTCTGTCAATAGAGGTTTATAACCGTTCAAATCATAGGGAAATCATATATATCAATGTACTTTTGCGGCGATGAGTAAAGTACATAATTTCTCTGCAGGACCTGCGATTCTTCCAGCTTCTGCAATTCAAGCCGGGGTTGAGGCCTTGCAAAATTTTGCTGGTACCGGTTTATCTATTCTTGAGGTTTCTCACAGAAGTCCTGAATATGTAGCCGTCATGGAAGAGGCACGTTCATTAGTGAAGGAGTTGCTAAACCTTAACGACGACTATGAAGTGCTCTATCTCCAAGGAGGAGCAAGCACGCAATTCTTGATGACTGCTTACAATCTGTTAGAGAAAAAAGCAGCTTATGTTGATACCGGTACATGGTCGTCTAAGTCCATCAAAGAAGCTAAGCTTTTTGGCGAAGTTGATGTCATAGCATCAAGTAAAGACAAGAATTACTCGTATATTCCTAAAGATTTAAATGTGCCTCAAGATGCTGATTACTTGCATATTACAAGTAACAATACCATCTATGGCACACAATATAAAGATTTTCCGGACGTAAATATTCCACTTGTTTGTGACATGAGTTCCGACATCTTCAGTAAGTCGATCGATGCAAATAAGTTTGATTTAATTTACGCAGGTGCTCAAAAGAACCTAGGGCCGGCCGGGGCTACTCTGGTTATTGTAAAGAAAGAGGTTCTTGGTAAGGTATCACGATCGATTCCATCCATGATGGACTACAATGTCCACATCTCCAAAGACTCAATGTTTAATACACCTCCGGCATTCTCGGTTTTCGTTGTGATGCACACATTGCGCTGGATAAAGGACATGGGCATGACAACGATCGAAGCGAGAAACAAAGCAAAGGCTGAGATGTTGTACACTGAGATTGAGTTTAACGATAATTTCAAACCAACAACTGCAACAGAAGACCGAAGCCACATGAACGTTACCTTCTTGTTGAATGATGAGTCACGTAACGATGCTTTCTTGGAAGCTTGTAAGGAAGCTAAGATTAGTGGTATTAAAGGACACAGATCTGTAGGGGGCTTTAGGGCTTCGATGTATAATGCAATGGGACTTGACAGCGTTCAGGCCTTGGTTAACGTAATGCAAACATTCTAAAGATGAAGATTCTAGTAAACGACGGGATTCACCCAAAAGGCGAGCAACTACTTCAAGAAGCTGGTTTTGAGGTAGATATGAATAGTATTCCTCAGGAGGAATTGAAAAATAGACTAAATGAATACGATGCGATATTGGTTCGCAGTGCTACCAAGGTAAGGGCTGACTTAATTGATGCATGTCCAAATCTGAAATTAATTGGAAGAGGAGGTGTTGGACTAGACAACATTGATGTTCAATATGCCAAGGACAAAGGCATAGAAGTCATAAACACACCTGCTGCGTCTACTAACTCAGTGGCTGAGCTTGTGTTTGGTCACCTACTTGCCACCAATCGTTTCCTCGCGAAGACCAACCGTGAAATGGGAAATACGGGGTTTGACCGGTTTAAGGCATTAAAAAAAGAAAGTTCTAAAGGAATGGAACTTTATGGTAAAACGCTGGGCATCATTGGATTTGGTAGAATCGGTCATGAAGTAGCTCGCATTGCAATAGGCATGGGCATGCATGTTATAGCACATGATCCATACATCAATCAAGACTCCGTTCCAGTTAATGTAGTATTTCATCCTGCGATGAATTTGGGTAAGATATCAGTAGATGTTCAAATGGTATCAAAGGAGGATTTGCTAATTCAAAGTGATTTTGTAACACTCCATATGCCAGGTGGAGGAGAATATGTCCTTTCTACTTCAGAGTTTAACCAAATGAAGAATGGATCAGTCTTGATTAACTGCGCACGAGGTGGTGTTGTAGATGAAAAAGCCATGGTAGAAGCATTGGATAGTGGTAAACTCTCGGCAGCCGGACTGGATGTGTTTGAAGTTGAACCACCGGTAGATACAAGTTTTTTTAATCGAGACAATGTTTCTCTTTCGCCACACATAGGGGCCGCAACCAGCGAAGCACAAGCTCGAATAGGTGAGGAGTTGGCAAACAAAATCATACACCATTTTAGAACTGAAGTTGCCTAAACTATTTCCCTTCAAGGCAATAACACCCAAGTCGGAGTATGCATCGGAAGTATGTGCAAACTCTGCTCATTTCAACTCCGATGAGGAATTGAAAGCGCACATGCGCAATCACCCCAATTCGTTTTTGAGACTGACTAAAAATCACCTCCTTAATGAAAATATTGGACCGATTTCTGAGGAATTCTTCAAAAATGCAAAAGCATATATTTCCCAACTGTTTGACAGTCAGGTTTTAAACACGTTTAATGACGATATATTTGTAGTGTATCGTCAGTCAACAACTGAATACGCACATACTGGAGTTATAGGTCTTTGTGACATCGAGGATTACATCGAGGGTAGAATATTGAAACATGAACATACTCGACCCACTACTGAGTCTTTTGTTTCAAGTCTAATGGAATCAACTCAAATAATAGGTGAACCTTTACTCTTGAGTCATCATCATAAACAATCCCTCGAAGATTTATTACGCTTTGTAATTCAAGAGCCCGTGGATCTGGAATTTCACAAACATGGTAAAACACATCAGTTTTGGTATATCGAGTCCAACGAGTTGGTAGAGGCGATGAAGATGGAAGTATCATCTGTAGGAAACTACTACATTATGGATGGCCATCACAGAGCGGCAAGCGTGGCAAAGTTGTATCAAGAGAAGAAAGCAGACGCATATCGACATTGTTTAACCTATCTAGTTGATTCTAACCAATTAGTTGTTAATGCGTTTCACAGATTTGTTGAAGATGATTCTATACAAATCAGTGAATTAATGGGCTATTTAAGTCACCGATTTGAGGTAGAAGAAATTGCGGAATACATCGTTCATCCTGAAGGTAAAGGTGAATTCATCTTGATCTGTGAACACGGTAATTTCCGACTTACACTTAAAGAAAGACAGTTGGAGCTCGATGTCCAGGAGCTCGAGTTGCGCGTTTTGGAAACATTTTTTGATGTTGCTGACTACAGGTTCGACGATCGGAATTCGTTTATCGCGGTTGATGAAGAAGTGCAAGATGCTATACAGCGAGCTAAACAGCCTGGTAACTACCTGTTCATGTTACATCCATGTTCGTTTGAGGATGTTGCACGTATAAGCGACAAAGGGGAGTTTATGCCACCTAAATCAACCTATGTACATCCGAAATGCGATTCTGGTATCGTTCTTCAGAGCTATGGTGTCTAAGAGAATCCCTCGCTAAGCGATTGTTTCGTTTGTTGAAAATCGCGTTTCGTAAGCCTTATATAAGCTGAACACTAGGAGGGAGAAACCTAGATTACCCATAAGTGAGTTCAAGAAGAAGTTGCCAAACAAAGATTGATCAAAAAACGCAAGTCCAGCGATATAGCATTCCATCAAGCCCATGAACGTTTTCGGGTAAATACTGTGAACCGGATCTAGCCATGCAGCAAAGTTTGTGATAACGAAGAAGGCTACAGAACTGAAAATTGCTCCATTAACAACTTTCAAAACACCCGGTTTCTTGCCGATTACTCGATCACCAATTAATACGGTTAGAGCAAAGGCGCCGTAAATGGCGAAGAATGTACCACTGAACAAGTGCTCAACATATGCGGGTTGAATCGCAGCGATAATTAAATCACCAAGAAATAAAGCAGCTAGCGGAAGTATAAACTTCAATCTCTTAGCACCAATCAAAGCTCCACCGAATAGAGCAGCAGCTCCAATAGGTTCCAAGTTTGGCACTTGCATTAACAAACGAGCTAAGCTTAAGGTTAGAATTACGCCGGCTATCTCTACAATTCTTCTCATTTCTTCAAGATTTTGTGCAAATATATTAGCATATAGTGGATAGCCGTTATTAAGATTTCTACAAGTGTTAACCATTGTTAATTTAACAATTACAACACACTGAAAATCAACTCAAAAGGGTTGGTATATGAAGTAAAATGCAACTACTTTCTGTTGATTGGTTTAATAGTGTGATTACAATTGTAAATAAATCTATTGATTACATTTGTAAACAATCGTTAACAATTGTAAAAGAGCAGATGGAGGCAATAAATTCAAGGGTTTTACTAGTGCTGAAGCACATTGGCAAGAGTAATCGAGCAGTTGCGGAAGAGTTTGGTATATCCGCTGCAAGCATCAGTCATGTGGCGAATGGACGAAACAAGGTTGGTTTGGAGTTGGTTCAAAAAATACTGACGCATTACCCATCCATATCTGCAAAGTGGCTGCTAACCGGAGATGGGACTATGCATGCAGAAGATGCTACCATGCAGGTTGAGTTATTAAGGATTCAGTTGCAAGACATCGTAACCAGTGTTGAAGTATTGAACGCTGAGATGGTTGTTTTGAAGCGAAAAACCGAGCAGCTCAACAAGCTCTTAGACTGATTTAATGTGCTTGTTAATGGCGTAAACGCCGATTAATATCAGTATCATACCACCGATTTGAGGAAGGGTGATGGATTCGCCAAAGGCCAGTCCTATTAAAACGGCTACAAATGGTATGAAATACGTTACGGTACTTGAAACTACCGGACCTGAAAGCTGTACCAATCTGTTGAATAAGATTAAGCTGATAGCAGTCCCGAACAGCGATAATGCAGAAACGGCGGCAACTGAAGACCATAACTGATTTGGGTCAGCTGTTGTAAAATTAGACAAATCTGTAACCAACAGAATTGCAAGCGCAGGTAGGGCAATGAAGGTTAGGGGCAGGGTGGCTATTGTGAATGCCTTGTATTTGCTTAGCTTCTCCTTTATAAGGTTAATGTTTGCCCCGTAGAACATGGTAGCTATAACCACGAAAATTGCAAAAACAGGATGTGTAGTGCGTTGAGCACCTTCGTTATCCGCGCCTAAAACCACTGCAATGGCCCCGACTAACCCAATAAGGACACCGATCCATTTATTCTTAGATTATTCACCAGCACCGATGACAGCTGCGGAAATGATTGTCCATATTGGTGTAAGCGCATTAAGAATACCCGATAAGGATGAATTCACTCGAGTAAGCGCAAATGCAAAGAGAAAAGCCGGTATACCACTACCCATTAAACCTGCTAGTAATGCATATTTGCGATCACTTTTATGTACTTGTTTTAAATGCTTTAATGCAAAAGGAGAAAACACCAAGCCACTCAAGAAAACACGGTAGGCAGCCATTTGAATTGGACTAAACACTTTAAGCCCTTCTTTCATAAGTATGAACGAGCTTCCCCATATTATGGCTAGAATCGCAATTAGAAGTGTTGGAAGCCAGTTCTTATCTGATGTCATTGTTTAAAAAGTCGGGAAAATTACATTGATTTATGCTCTGCACGCCGAAGGTTTAAAATAATTTTGCAGGTAATGAAAGTATTGATTTTAGGATCCGGAGGGAGAGAACATGTGCTTGCTTGGAAAGCTGTACAGAGTAAACACATATCGGATGTTTTTGTTGCACCGGGAAATGCCGGTACAGATGAGATAGCTAAAAATGTGGACCTAAAGCCAACTGATTTCGCATCAGTGGTTGATTTTTGTCTTGAACATTCGATTGACGTATTGGTTCCAGGGAATGAAGATCCGCTTGTACTGGGCATTGTAGACTACATCGCTGAGAGCGAGGCAAATAATGTATACGTATTTGGTCCAAACAAAGAAGCAGCTCAACTTGAAGGAAGTAAAGAGTTTGCAAAGGCTTTCATGGCAGAAAACAATATTCCAACGGCAGCATATGAGGCATTCTTGGCGGAAACTATTGAGGATGCGAAATCATATTTAAGGACTAAAGCGGCGCCATATGTGCTTAAAGCAGATGGACTCGCGGCGGGTAAAGGTGTTGTAATTGCTCAAACCTTAGAAGAGGCAGATCGAACATTGGATGAGATGTTGTTGGATGCCAAGTTTGGTGATGCGTCAAGCCGTGTAGTAATTGAAGACTTTATCACAGGTGTAGAGTTTTCAATATTTGCCATGTCAGATGGAGACAATTACATCATACTTCCTGAAGCGAAGGACTACAAGCGAATAGGTGAGGGCGATACCGGATTGAATACCGGAGGAATGGGGGCTGTAAGCCCGGTTCCGTTCATGACTCCCGACTTTATGCAAAAGGTTGTGGATCAAGTGATAGATCCAACTTTTAAAGGACTCCGAAATCGGTCAAACAAATACGTAGGATTCGTCTTTTTTGGTCTAATAAACGATAATGGCCAGCCTAAAGTTATTGAGTACAATGTTAGGATGGGAGATCCTGAGACAGAAGTTGTTTTCCCTCGTTTAAAGAACGACTTTGGAGAGTTGCTAGATCTAGCGCGTAATGGGAAACTTGGATCCGCCAAAGTTGATATTGATCCACGTACTTGCACTACGGTTTTCACGGTTAGTGGTGGCTACCCGGAGACATATGAGAAAGGAAAGTCAATGTCGATAGGTCAAGCCCCTAACAACAATATTCTGTTTTTTCACGCGGGCACGAAACGTAATGGACAAGAGGTTGTTACCTCGGGTGGGCGTGTACTGGCTGTAACCGCTTTTGGGTCAGATATTCAAGAAGCCTTGCAAAACAGTTATTCAGGCGTAAATGTTATTGAATTTGAAGGTAAAAATTACCGTAACGACATAGGTGAAGATTTAATGGCAATGACAACATGAGTATTCTAAAGAAATTATTCGACTACATCCTACTTAGAAAGGATGAAGAGTTTGGTGACAATACGTACATAAAGTGGATGCACGGCATCAATAAGATTTCAATTCTTATCTTTTTGGTCGCAATTATTGTTATTCTTGTCCGGTACCTGTAAACAAAAGGATATCGAAACTGTAACCATCTAAAACGAAACTATGGGACCATATGCAGCTATTATACTAGGAGTTATAATCATGATTGTTGGTGGCATCGTTCAGGGCCGCCTCAAATCAAGGTTTAAGAAATATAGTCGAACGCCTTTGTCATCAAATCTTTCAGGAAGAGAAGTGGCAGAGAAGATGCTTCGAGAAAACGGTATTTACGATGTTGAAGTAATATCGGTTCGAGGTCAACTTACAGACCACTACAACCCAACCAACAAAACGGTAAACCTTTCGGAATCTGTTTATAATGAGCGAAATGCAGCCGCCGCTGCTGTTGCCGCACACGAGTGTGGCCATGCTGTTCAACATGCTTATGCATATCCTTGGCTAACCATGCGAAGCAAGTTAGTACCAGCCGTTCAAATAAGTTCGCGATTTGTTCAGATTGTGCTTATAGCAGGCATCGTTCTTATTCAGGTATTTCCAAATCTTCTTTTGGTTGGGATTGCCATGTTTGCCATTACGACACTATTCTCGTTCATTACCTTACCCGTGGAGTTCGATGCAAGTAAACGTGCCTTGGTATGGATGAAATCGAGCAACGTGGTGACCGAGCAAGAGTTGGATAATTCAAAAGATGCACTTAAATGGGCAGCGATGACCTATGTGGTAGCGGCACTTAGCTCACTATCTACTTTGCTCTATTACATAATGATTTACATGAATCGTCGTTAACGATTTATGCGAATAGCGGGCTTTTACTTTGCTATCATACTCGGGACTTTTTTAACGCAAGCCCAACAAATCAAGATTGATTTGACCGAACGCATGGAAGACGATAAAATTCAAAAATCGTTAGCCATTTTGCCGGTATATCGTTTTGAGTCGGATAGCATCGAACCATTTACCCTATTTGGCGTAGACAAGGAAGAACTTGGCGGCCAGCAAGAACCACTGGTCATTCGGAAGTTTCCTGACTTGGACTATACCAACGACACCGGATACACGTACATTTATTTCTCTGGAGCGAACAACGACATCAACCAAGGTTATTGTCTCACGCTAATTGGGAATTATCGTAGGTCGACCCGAACGGTTTATTTCTATGTAGATCGGAATAACAATTTAGATTTTACCGACGACGGTCCGGTTGATTCTCTACCGTATGCGTTAAATACAATTGAGATCAAACTGAGCAACCTCACAAATGCTAACGCAACGCACCAACTTCGACTAACGCGGATGAAGTACGGTGAGAATTATAATTATCGCAAGTTGCTGGATGAGCATTTTAAGAAACATAGTGGTAACAAGAAGTTCACCAGTATAAACTACTGTTACCGAGAGCAACGATTGAACACCATTGGTGCGCGCTTCAAATCCGATACAGATAGTTTCACAATCGCACTCAAGGACATGAATAACGACGGTTTATTCAATGAATCTTGCATGGATAGACTCTACGTAGGAGGATATCACGATGTGATACATACCGAAGAAATGGCGCTTCAGCTTCCAAAGATTGAGGATAATTATTTTGAATGGAATCAGAAGCGATACCGCGCAGTTAACATAGATCCAGCCGGAAACTACGTTACTTTAGAGCTGGTGGAAGGAGAGGAGTTAACCAAGCAACTTCAAATGGGTAAGAAAATCCCCGAATTCTCCTTTGTAAATATCAACAACGAGAAAGAAGAGATTAAGGATTACAGGAAGAAACTTACTTATATATTCTTCTGGAACGAAGAAAATTTAGGTGAA
>CAJXLR010000034.1 GCA_913056425.1 uncultured Bacteroidota bacterium | reverse complement strand
TTTCGGTCACATCTCCTCCATCAACATTCTGTACAACACGCTGACCATTGAAATCGATACTATTTGTATAATTCAAGTGAGCTGCAACTTCCTGAGGCTTTAGGACCACATTAATAATAGAATCGGTGAATTTCTTCTGAACGTTCTGACTGAACGCACGTAACGAGCGAATATCAAAAAATCGAAACTCGCTTGTTCCCTCAATCACATTCTGATCCTCGTAATTGAAAATGAGTTTATTGTTGTTTACAAAGGCAGGCTTCAAATTGTAGATGGCATTGTTCCAGCTGTTGTTTTGCAGCACAATAGCATTCACATCTTGAAAGGGATTCTGTATGAGGTAATTCTCATAATCCACCTCAAAATCGACCTCTTGTTTATAGAAACGATCTGCCGGTAAGGTTGCCGGTTTCACATCGCCAACAATATTGGTCTTCTTTTCCAACACCATAAAACGACGTGTTAACACAATATCACTTTCATCAAAATTCTTGTAAACCACCAAAAGATAATTCCCGGATACAACAAGATTCATGTCTTGAGTCGGGAACACCATTTTGTACTGAACATACTGCTGGAAGGTATTCGATGAAAATGTATAGTCCGAAATCTCCCCCATCGTAGCTCCTTCCAGATACTCTGTTTTTTGCAAGTTGCTGGGCTTCCAATCAGAGGTGCAATGGATAAACGTGTATTGGTAGAATTCGTTTGTTGCTTCTAATCGATCAAACTTAAGTCGAAGACCTTCAATCTGACCTAAATCCATCACCGCAACTGGATTATACACCGCAGTATTAGTAGAAAGTAGAACCGTCTCAATTAACGGGTCGTAGATAAAATTTTCGTATTTGAGTTCCTTAGAAAAGCCTTGAACAAACAAGAAGAAACCGAGGAATAACAGAACTGCTTTTTTCATAAATGCGCTAACCTTCGCAAGGTAAACAAATAACGAGCCAATTAGGACGAGATTGCCTTACTCGTATCTCAAGGCTTCAACAGGCTTCACCCGCAACGCCCTGTTGGCGGGAAGCAGCCCCGCTAGCGAACCACAAATGATTAGTATGATAAATGCAGCTACCGCGACCGATAGCTTAACCTCCGGATCCTTAAAATTCTGCGCTCCGGGAGCATTTTGCCCAATTAATTCTACAAGCCATATACCGGCCATTAGACCAACATAACCGGCGACAAATGAAAGTATCATTGCCTCCATTACAATTTGCACCACGATGTTTCTGGGTCGTGCACCGATGGCGCGGCGAACACCAATTTCTTTTGTGCGCTCTTTAACAGAAACCAACATGATATTACTTACACCAATAATACCGGCTAGTAAGGTCATAATTCCTACAAACCACGCCACACCTCGTACTGTCATGAATGTCATTTGCATGGGGCCAAACATCTTTTTTGCGTTAAATCCACCAATACCGCGCGGGTCATCTGGATGAATCCGATGTTTCTTCTTTAAGGCTGATTTGATTTCCGCTTCAACAATGTCTGAATCTTGATCGTCGTAACAATCGATAGCAAACCAGTTTACAAACCCCCCACCACCAAATGCCTTCTGATAGGTATTCATCGGGATAATGATTTGCTGATCATCCTGTTCGGCTTGATGAGAGCTACCTTGTGATCTATGAGAACCTACAACCAGAAACTGAAGTCCATTGATTGTTATATAAGACCCAACCGGATTTTCATTGTTGAATAGAACTTCCTTCACCCTGCGGCCTATCGAACATACTTTTCTTGAACGATGGTTATCGATTTCGTTGATGAACCGACCGTCTACCTGTGGCCACTGATAAATTTCCCGTACGCGTGGGACATCTCCTTGAATTGAAAATGCACCGGTTTTGTCGCCATATTTTACATTTTCTCCGCCGCCATATCCTCCAAGCTGAGCCCGAGGCGCAAGAAGCTTGATCCCTTCAACATTCTCTCGCACGTATTCCGCATCTTCCAGTTTTAAGCGAACCCTTCTCCCTTCCTTAAAACCATCATAGGGCAACGAAGTTGATTGCCCCCAAACGAATATGCTGTTTGTACTAAAGCCTTTAAACATAGAGCGGATACCATTCTCCAGCCCCATGCTTAAACCCATTATGATCATGAGCATAAACAATCCCCAACTTACACCAAACGCCGTTAAGAATGTCCTTAATGGGTTTCGTCTAAGACTGGCATATATTTCGTTTAAAAGTTCCAAGAGTGCGAAAATACAACGCTGTTAGGATGCGATTTGTGTGTTCGGACAAACACAACAATCTATGAGACCAAAATTACTTTCCAAAGCCAAATGTTGCGCCCACATGTATGTTGGCTTGTAAGAAGCCAAAGCGTTGTTGTGCACCTGAGGATGCGTCAAATTCGGCACGAATGTTCTGCATATTGATGAAACCACCTTTTACTTCCGACAAAACGGAAAAGTGCTTCCAAAGCACCAGGTTAATTCCTAATTTTCCATGAACACCATATCCGGCGTTGTGATATACGTTCGGTCCTTGATAGTTGAGGAAAGCGACATCGGTGCGAGGTCTCAAAAGTGCAACACCTAAACCTGCCTCCGTACGCAGTTTCATTTTACCTCCCGGACTTTGCCACCACTGATCGTGTCGATTGCATTCCCCAAACACATAGTTTAAACCATCGGTATGATTATATCTCAGGAAGTCTTCTGCAATTCGGATTTCTTCATTCGAATACTCGCCGTTATAGTGTGAAAAAACCCGATCAATGTAACCATCCATAATCACGGATTGGTTTTGAACCACTTTGTATTTCATATGGTCAAACCCAAATGCAACGCTGTACCTATCAGTTAAAAAATAACCCGCTTTTACATTCGTCTGCGGAATGGTTAATCTATTGACGAAGAAATACGTCTTAAACCGAAAATCCGACTGCAGGTCTTTGGCTTGAACATCGTACAGGGTAAAGTCGTGATCTGAACCATAGATGCGTATATCTGATTTCGTGTACCAACCGCGATTCCAACCCCAGTATGCGTAAAAACTGCCCTTATCCTGTTTTGGCATTTGTGCAAAGCCAGACATTAGACTTGCACATATTAAGGCCAAACAGAACAAATATTTCCGCATTAGTCACCCGTGATTTGAATCGACTCAATCTTGTCTCCCATCTCGAGTTGACCAACAACGTCCATTCCTTCCGTAACAAAAGCAAAGATTGAATATCGTCCGTCTAAGAATGGAGTAGAATTATGCGTGATAAAAAATTGAACGCCTTCTGTATCGTTACCGGCTGAAGCCAAGCCAACGGCACCGGTATGATATCGCAAATAGTTTGAGAATTCACTTCGCTGCGTCCAGTCCAATGAACCCCATCCATCTCCTCTTGGACAACCTGCTTGAATTACAAAGTTTGGGACTACGCGATGAAAGACTTTTCCATCATAAAAACCATCTTTAACCAACTTTAAAAAGTTAGAAACAGATCCGGGTGCTTCGTTCACCAAACACACAATCCGAATCACGCCTCGACTTGTCTTTATATCGACATATACGCTATCCTGCAAGCCAGAAACATGTTCCCAATCAATGGGTCGATTATTGGTGTATGTCGGTGTCTCGTAAGTTTCTCCGGTGATTTTGGCTAGTGCCTTTTGAAAATCTAAATACGTCTCCAATTGCCGCGGCAACTCAAGCTTTTCCATCTCCGGGGTCAAGAATTTCTGGAAGAAAGGATCCGGGTTTTTAATTACCTCATAGCAACCTACACTTTGTTTGGCCATGTCGTCGCTAGTAAGAAAGCTTACTATTTCTTCTCGGTAGCTGCTCCCTTGCCTGTAGGTGTCATCTATCGACTCAACAAAGTGGTTCGCTGCGGTTGTCGCAACTATCTGAACACTATCTCCACTCAAACGGTAAAGTGTATTCATGTTTTCTTCTTCAACTACGGTTGACTTAGATAATGCCCGGTCAAACAGATTATCGTTGGCAAATGGATCACTTTCTGCACGTAGGATTGTTGGAGTTTTTAGATTCTCATCTTCAATCGGAGGCTCAGGAACTGTTTTGAGCTCATCAAGTAATCGTAGCACCTCCGGATGTTGACTTGAGGATTTCCACGCATTGATGTCTTTCTCCATATATCCGGCGTCATCCTTTAAGAACTTTAACACCCACGCAGCATAAATCTTTGTTTGGTCGTTGCTTACCGGGTCGAAGTAGCGAATAGCATTACGTTTGTAATTCTCTCCCACTTTCCGCTTCCGACAAGCTCGCAGCATGGCGAGTGCATGTCCTTCCCTAAGTTGTGTTGCGGTTGAGTTAAACGCATCTAAATATTCAACAACCTTATTGTTGGCGGACTTACCCAATGCCTCTAAAATGATTTTCCGATTCTGTAAATCGATTTCGTTCTCGAACGCCATGAATAATGCCGGAACGTTTGTGGAGTCTCTGAGCTGACCGAGTGCATATGCTGCAGCACGACGTACTCGAGCATCCCCATCCGTGAGCATACTTTCCTTTATAAACCTCGCTTTGGTCGGATCTTGAACAGAGGCAAACGCAAGTGCTGCCGCCTCGCGGTGATGTGTCTTTTTGGCTTTTAAGTACGGAACCAGTCGCGCCGATTGACGTTGATCTTGAAGATCATATATGTGCTGAAGACGTTCTTCTTGAAATCGATTTGTTACTTCCTCTGTGGGCGCGTTTTTACACGACCATAATCCAACAACTAAGAAAACAAACCACCAATTTCGCATGGCTCTACTGCTGCTGACGAATCAAGTTCAATGCGCTACCTGCCTTGAACCACTCAATTTGAGATTCGTTATATGTGTGATTCACCTTGATGGAATCTGTTGTGCCATCCTCATGGTTAATCACAACAGTCATTTGCTGACCAGGAGCAAACTCGTCCAACATGATATCAAACGTATCTTTTTCTTGAATCAAATCGTAATCAGCCGGATTCGCGAATGTCAAACCTAGCATACCTTGTTTCTTCAAGTTGGTCTCGTGAATTCGTGCAAACGATTTAACGATTACCGCACGAACTGCCAGGTGACGTGGCTCCATTGCTGCGTGCTCTCGCGAAGAACCTTCTCCATAGTTTTCTTCTCCGATCACAACCGAATACTCACCGGCTCCTTTAATCATACGTGCAACCTTTGGTACGCTATCGTATTCACCGTTTAGAGGATTGTATACCTCATCGGCTTTGTCGTTAAATGCGTTGATTGCACCAATCAAACAGTTATTGGAGATATTGTCGAGGTGACCGCGATAAGTTAACCATGGACCTGCCATCGAGATGTGATCCGTTGTACACTTTCCTTTTGTCTTGATTAGAAGCTTTGCCCCCATGATGTTCTTGCCATCCCATGGTGCAAACGGCTCTAGCAATTGAAGTCGTTTTGAGTCTGGATCTACCACTACGTTAACTCCTGAACCATCCGCAACTGGTTCGATGTATCCATTATCCTCCACATCAAAACCTTTTGGAGGCAATTCGTAACCTGTAGGCTCATCGAGTCTTACTTGCTCGCCTTTGTTGTTGGTAAGAGTATCCGTCGCTGGGTCGAAGTCTAATCGTCCTGAAATGGCAATTGCCGCCACAATCTCAGGTGAAGCAACAAACGCATGCGTATTTGGGTTACCATCTGCTCGCTTACTGAAGTTTCGATTAAACGTGTGAACGATACTGTTCTTCGGTGCATTCTTTGGGTCGTTATATCGTGCCCATTGACCGATACATGGTCCACATGCATTCGTAAATATCTTAGCGTTTAGGTCTTCAAAGATTTGAAGTAAGCCATCGCGCTCTGCTGTAAATCTTACCTGCTCAGATCCCGGATTGATACCAAATTCTGCTTTGGTAGCCAAACCTTTATCCACTGCTTGTTTCGCAATAGACGCCGCTCTAGAAAGATCTTCATAAGAGGAGTTGGTACAAGAACCAATTAACCCCCACTCTACGTCCAACGGCCATCCGTTCTCTTCAGCTTTTTCCTTGATTTGCCCAACTGGTGTTGCCAAATCCGGAGTAAACGGTCCATTCAAATGTGGCTTTAATGTAGACAGGTCAATCTCGATTACTTGATCAAAGTATTGTTCCGGGTTAGCATATACCTCAGGATCTCCTGTAAGGTGTTCCTTCACTTCATTCGCTGCATCGGCAACATCGGCACGGTCTGTAGCTCGCAAGTAGCGCTCCATCGACTCGTCGTAACCAAACGTAGAAGTGGTTGCTCCAATCTCAGCACCCATGTTACAAATAGTTCCTTTACCTGTACATGAAAGTGACTTCGCGCCAGGACCAAAGTATTCAACAATTGCTCCGGTTCCCCCTTTTACGGTAAGAATTCCGGCAACTTTTAATATCACATCTTTTGGCGCTGTCCATCCGCTCATCTCTCCAGTAAGCTTAACACCAATTAGTTTTGGGAACTTCAACTCCCAAGGCATTCCAGCCATCACGTCAACCGCATCAGCACCACCAACTCCGATAGCTACCATTCCCAAACCACCGGCATTCACGGTGTGAGAATCTGTACCAATCATCATTCCTCCTGGGAATGCATAATTCTCCAAAACAACTTGGTGAATAATTCCTGCACCCGGCTTCCAAAACCCAATTCCGTATTTGTTCGAAACCGACTCTAAGAAATTGAATACTTCATTGCTCGTATTCAATGCGTTTTGCAAATCTTGGTCCGCTCCTACTTTTGCCTGAATCAAATGATCACAGTGCACTGTGGTTGGAACCGCAACTTTCTTCTTACCAGCTTGCATAAACTGAAGCAAGGCCATTTGAGCCGTTGCATCTTGACATGCAATTCTGTCCGGGGCAAAGTCGACATATGATTTTCCGCGCTCGTACGCTTCTGCAGGAACTTCATTGTTCCAAAGGTGAGAGTATAAAATCTTCTCGCTTAGCGTAAGCGGTCTACCAGTTAGTTCGCGGGCTACGTTTACGCGCTCCGCCATAGTTGAGTAAACGTTTTTGATTAAATCGATGTCGAATGCCATAGGTCTTGTGTTTAAGAGGTGCAAATGTACTATTTCAACAAAAAATTGTAGGCTTCTGTTTAAGTAGATGTAAACGTTAGAATGGTTTCAAATACAATTGGCCTTTTTGAGCACAAAAAAAGGGCGGAGAAACCTCCGCCCATGTAATCAGTAGTGTGTAGTTCTATCGTTATTTCTTTGGCTCGCGCCACAACCATGGGTTCCCCACGATGTAGTCTTCAACGTTTTTGTTCACCAAGCGATCTTTCTCTTCATATGCTTCTTCGCGCGTTGTCACTTGTTTGGTGTATACATAGTGATAACCTGCTTTGGTATACAAGGTACGCGTCTTCTCCCCATACTTGGTTTCCAACTTTGCCCGGTAACCTTTCAAGTTCTCTTTGTTCTTGAATACGCCAACAATCATGAAGTAGTCCCACTCCGTAGAGTTATCATCCATTTCATCAATCTCCAAACGGTTTTCCGTTATTGGGTTCACTTCTTTAATTGTTCTTCCGTATGCGTCAACTTTGGCACCTGCCTTTGTGTCCGGTTCAAGATCTATAGCATTTGGCACACCATCTTTATCGTCGTCTAAATCATTTGGATCCGGAATCGCAACACCCCATTTGTCCACTTGCGCACCACGTGGAGAATCAATTTCGCGGTCAATTCCATCCGGCACACCATCTTTATCGGTATCAATTGCTCGTCCTTGTGCATCCACCAGCGCTCCTTCAGGTGTATTTTCTTCTAGATCAACGCAATCGGTAATGCCATCCTTATCAGAGTCTTTAGCAACCCCATGTGCATCTACAATACAATCTGATGCATCAACATCTTCTTGAGTATGTAAGTGTTTCTTGTGTGGTGTATTGGGTTCCAAGTCATATAAGTCTGCTACACCATCGTTGTCCCCATCAAGGGCAACGCCGTTTTCATCTACCTCCGCACCTAATGGGGTTTTCAATTGCATATCCTTGCAATCAGAAACACCATCCATGTCTGTATCAATGGATACGCCTAGTTTGTCAACCGGACAATCTTTAGGAGAATTTGGTTCACGATCAAATAAGTTTATTACTCCGTCTTCATCATCATCCAACGCCACACCGTTTGCATCAACCGGAGCTCCCAATGGCGTTTTCAATTCGTGGTCTAAACAATTGTATACACCATCCAAATCATCATCCTTCGCTACACCATAGGCATCCACCTCACAACCTTCCGGAGTGTTTGGCTGTCTATCCATATCATCCGGAACACCGTCGTTATCCTCGTCTCTTACTCCATCAACTTCACTGAAGCGATAACCAAGTGTAAACTCGTGTGAGTTTGCACTTAATCGCTCTATTGGTCCTACACTTCGTCCGTACGAATAGCTACCCAATAGGCGATCACCCAGAACTCCTCCGGCCATAAAATTGGCACCATAATTTGTTCTAAATCCGCCACCAATCCATGCACGGTTGGCCCAGTTTAACATCAGATTAAAATCTGCTTGTGCATCATAACCCGGGGCATAGCGGATGAGCACATTGGGGTCTAAGAAGAGCTTGTCTTCGTCTAACGTAATTCGATACTGAGCATTGGCTGCATAGTGTCTTTCAAAGGAGTAGGCATAAGCAACTTGTCGTTGCTCATCTTCAAAAACGTTATTGTTTGCGAACAATTGGTAAGCAGAAACGCCTAGGCTTAGGTTCTTGTATGAAAATCCAAGTCCAGCGTTTGCATCCATGTTCGCTTGCTGTTCGATATTATTAATTAGCGTAATTTCAGTTGGGTTAGTCGCATTTACCCGGTCGAACAAAATCTTATTTTGTTCATAACCAAAGGACATACCAAACGACAAATTAGATTCATCACTCAATGGCAATCTGTACGCATAGGTTCCGTAGATACTGGTTTTACCCAGGATGTTCGTCACATCATTAGCGATAGACAAACCATAGTTCAAGTTTGTATTTGCAATTGAACCGTCCATGGTAGCCATGAACGTTTCAGGTGCGCCCTCAACATCTGCCCATTGGAGTCTGTTTAGGAGATACAAGTTTGTCCCCGTAGCACCGGCATTTGCAGGATTTATCAAAAATCCGTTCACATAACCGTGATTAACCAAAGGATTCTGCTGCGCAAAAACCATAAGTGGTGCCAGCAATAAGAATGCAGTTTTGATTGACTTTCTCATGTTCATCTCGCTTTTAATTATTTGTTATTCACCACCGTGATGGCACCTTTCATTACTTTGTTGATTTCTGGGAACTCAATTACGTAGTAATACGTTCCGTCCATAAGGCCTTTTCCATCCAAATCAGTCGCTCCCCAATCGCTTTGATAGCTGTCCGTTCGGAAAACCTCTCTGCCCCATCGGTCGAACACCGATACTGAGTTATTCGGATAATTCTCGATATTCTGAACCACCCAAACGTCATTCTCATTATTCCCGTCCGGTGTAATCACGTTGTTCGGTCGTACCGTATGATCGCGAATCACATTCACCCAAACTGAGTCCGAGCTTGTACAACCATAATAGTCAGTTCCGACTACCGTAAACATGGTCGGCTCGGTAATACGTGCAATTGGGTTAGCAATAGTTGCATCATTCAAGAATTCTGCAGGCTCCCATTGGTACGAAATATTGCCTTTTGCGTTGAGTTGTACCTCAATACCTAGACTAGCTTCTATATCAATTCCTGCATCCGGCTTAATTTCCTCAAGCACAGTTATTTTGTTTGAATAGCTGTTGCTGCACGTATTGTTTCGATTAGAAACGGTGAGCACAACATCGTAACTTCCAGGCACAACATAGTTTAGGGTAGGAGTTTCAAGAGTTGAAGTTTGGCCATTCCCAAAGTCCCATGCATATTCCAACTCGGTTTTATTCGAGTGCGTTGTAAGGTTTTCAAATTCTGACGTACTGTTCAAACAAGAAGTGTTCTGACCAATTCCATTGGACAGTCTAAAACCAACTAGAGGAAGTTCGCCAATCACCACACTTTCTGTCACTATCGACTTACAGTTCTTATTAGATGTTGCTTCCAATCGTACATCGTACTTTCCATATGTCGTAAAAAGTCGCTTGACGTTCTCGTCTGTTGAGGTATAACCGTCTGAGAATTGCCAGTTAACACCAACCACATTTCCTTTGTCAATGGTGGTTGAGCTCGTAAACACAGACATTTGTTTCTCACACAGATTCTCCGTTGAAATCTTCACAACCGGAAGTGGATTCACCTCGATTAAGTGACTTGGCGTATACGCCTCAGGGCACAGACCATTTTTAACTTTCGCTCGGTAGGTTGTAACCGCATTCAGCTTTTCAAACCAATACAAATCACCGGTGTAATTCAATGATTTCCATTCACCGTTATCGTCTAGAATTTCCCAATCGAGAATCTCACCGGTATTCCCGGTAAGCTCAATGACTCCTTCGTTATCTATTTCACATACCTCACGTAAACCACTCAGAATACCAGGATTTGTGGAGGCAAATACCTCCAATTTGAATGGTTCAGATATCACCTCCGGACAAGCTCCATTTTTTACCAGTGTACGGTAATAGGAGTTACCAGCCATGTAAGTCGCTTCGAAAGTTTCGGTATTGGATGCAACATCTGTCCAAGGCCCATTCTCACTTGTTGCTTGCTGCCAAGCTCGTACTGATCCATTAAAAGCATTTACTTGAAGCGTTGTGCTTCCTTGCTCAGAACAAATTGGGCTGATTCCGCTTATTGTACCAGCTTGGCTTTCGGATGAGAGGTATATTGATAATGACTTTGTGGTATCTGCTTCACAGAAATCACTTTTTACAATGGCACGATATGCAGTTTCTGCTTTGATGTCGAAAAAGTTTAAGGTATTGGATGAGTTCAGTACATCATCCCATTGGCCATTTGTTTTCGATTGCCACTTCACAACAT
>CAJXLR010000033.1 GCA_913056425.1 uncultured Bacteroidota bacterium | reverse complement strand
GGTGCTGGTTCAGGACGCCGGTGATCATGTAAGGGATGTCAAAGCCCCAGCGCAGTTTCTGGCGCAGCGGCTCAATGTGATCCTGGATGCACTGGAGCACCGGGCGCAAGCGGTAGCGCGGGTTGTGCAAGAAACCGAGCAGCAGTTCGAGCGGGCAGTTGCCCGCACCTGCTCCCATACCTGCAAGAGAGGCATCCAGGCGAGTTGCTCCGTGTTGCATCGCAATGATGGTATTGGCAACACCTAAACCAAGGTTATGATGGCAATGAATTCCTATCTCGGTCTTTTCGCTAAGCGCATCTTTGAAGGCAAGCATCCGATCCTTCACATCATCCATTAGAAGTGCGCCTGCGCTATCTGTAACATAAACACAATCCGCTCCGTAGCTCTCCATCAACTTAGCTTGTTCCGCCAGAGATTTTGGATCATTCATATGGGACATCATTAGGAAACCTCCTACATCCATGCCCAAATTTTTAGCTGCTTCGATGTGTTGCTTTGATATATCCGCTTCTGTACAATGAGTTGCCACACGTACTGACCTCACGCCCAAATCGTAGGCTTTTTCCAAGTCTTCAATTGTGCCTATACCCGGAATTAGTAGGGTTGTAAGCACAGCGTGGTTTAATTCCTCAGCTACGCCTTCTAACCACTCCCAATCTGTATGAGCACCAAAACCGTAGTTGAACGAACCCCCGGCGAGTCCGTCGCCATGAGCAATTTCAATTGCATCTACCTTGGCTTTATCCAACGACTTTGCCAAATCACGTATTTGTTCTTTGCTGTATTGATGCCTAATTGCGTGCATGCCATCACGGAGTGTGACATCTTGTATGTATAGCTTTGTCATGTTTCTGGGGTCAAAAATACCGTGGTTTAAAGACAATAGTTGAGCGATTATCTGATTTTTCACGCAGAGCAGAGCACTTATTGTAACTTTGGTACATGGACATTATCGTCGTCATTTTAGGTATCATTTTCCTATTGGTTGGCCTTGCTGGATGTATTGTTCCAATTATTCCGGGACCTCCAATCGGATACTTGTCGCTACTCGCGCTCTTGTTTCACTCTACTGTAGACATCTCAACATCCACTTTGGTTTGGTACGGGATAGCCGTTGTATTCGTGACCATAATTGATTACTTCTTACCCATTTGGGGAACGAAGAAATTTGGAGGTACAAATGCGGGGAAACGTGGAAGTACGATTGGTTTATTTGGTGGACTCGTCTTCCCAATATTCGGGCCATTAACCATTCTGATTGGTCCTTTTCTTGGCGCCATAATAGGTGAAATGGTTTCCGGTCAAGATCAAAAGACAGCCATGCGTTCCGGAATTGGATCTTTTCTGGGTTTTGTAGGCGGTGTTTTACTGAAAGCAGGAGTTGTGGTGGCGATGGGCTACCATTTTACGAAGCTGCTTATATAGACAGGTTTTCTAGGAGCTGTTTCAGTTTGGCTACTTCTCCCGCTCTCTTTGTTTTAAACCCTTCTTCGGCACCACTGAGCATCACTTTATATAACCAACCCTGTGGCTCCAAACTCGATTTCACATAGATTTCTGTGGTGGATGAATCAATTGCTTTCAAACTATACCCTGCAGTAAGTTTAGCTCTATCGTCTATGGTGATTTGAGTGAGTACAGAAGCATCTTGTTCCATCTCAGCAATTTCATACATGGCAGTTGAACCACCGGTAAAATGTAATTGAGCTATATATCCTTCTTTGATCTCGCATCCATCAACTGCACAGGTAATGGAATCCACGTCGTCAATCCATTTTCGGATGTAGTCCGGCTCATGTACTACATCAAAACAAAGGTCTATAGGCTTGTTAACTACTATTGTGGTTTCTGCTACATGACTATCAGGAGCAAAGAATGTAGCCATGAATGTTCCGACTACTCCAAAGCCAACAAAGATTAAGACGTACTTAACGATTTTCACGCTTCAAAGGTAGGAAGAATGGACTACTTAGGTTGCTTCTTCCACCAAACATGCCCGTTTATTATTCGGTCTACCGCGGGTCGTTTGAGCAGTCGAAGATTTTCATTTGCTTTACTTCGGTTGTCTACCCGTCCGAATGTCACGTAATTCATTTGGCTAACCTCGTCGTAATAAACATATGTAAGAATTCCGGCTTCTCGGTTAAGTCGTTTCACGAGCTCATCGGCCAAAGGTTTGTTCTTATATGCTCCTAAAATAAGGTAGTAATCAAATTCTTCGAAGTTCATCAGATCTACCACGTCTTCCGGTGTAAGTATTTTCCCTGGTGCAGGTGCTGGCTTTGGGTCTTCCTTTGTCTCAACCGGCTTGGGTCGAGTTGGGTCTGTGGTAACCGGAGTTTTTTCCTTATCCTCCGGTATTTCAATCTTATCCTCTTCTGGTTCAACCTTTGGCTCTTCTTCCGGCTCTTCCTCAACTTCCGGAGGTTCCAGGCAACCATTGTACTCAGGTAATCCTGCTTCGTCCTTACAGGCATCTAAATCATCGAAAACACCATCTCCATCCGTGTCCGGGCATCCATTGGTTTCTTTGTCTCCCGGCAAATCCGGACACTTATCATCCGCACCACCTATTCCATCTTCATCCGGATCTGGACACCCTTTTGCGCGTCTATCACCCGGTATATCCGGACAATTGTCTTTATAATCCGGTACACGGTCGTCATCTAAATCTGGGCACCCTTTTGCTCGGTCGCTTCCAAACACACCTAGACAAGAATCCTTCTCATCACTCACACCGTCTCCATCTTCATCGGGGATTAGATTGTATAGAATTGGCAGTTGAACACCTGCAAAAATATTTACACCATTTGTCGACTCAGGAGTGAAAATTCCACCCAGGTTATCACTCCCAATGTATAAAGGTCCGTAACGCAGATAGGTGCTGAGCAAAACAGTATTGTAGAATCGCCCGAGAACCAAGTTAGCAGCAGCCTCAAACCTTCGTGTCTCATACCTGCCTCCCACGGAAAGAATATTTTGTTTTCGCGTACCACGAACCTTGTTTGGTCTTAGCGACTGAACATAAGCTGCGTTGACATACCAATTGTCATTGATGTGATAATCAGCATTCAAATTGAAACTTGCCGGAAGCGCTGCACTAAAACTACTATCAATCAGGGAGGAAGGAAAATGTTCCAGCACCAAGGTGTCCGATTCTTCAATTGTACCAAAATTGGCCACTCGCGTATGCTGTGTAAAATCGGCGGAGTCGCCATCGGAGAGAATATCAATGTTCCTAGTGTACGGTGCATTATCGAAATTGATACTTCCAAAATCGACAATTGCTGCACCAAGTTTAAGCTTGTATTTGTTTACCGTTCGATCCTCGTGTTTACGTCGATCCATTCGGTAGGTGAACGAGTTGAAATCCGGTCTAAATTCATAAACCACTCCAAGGTCGATTCCCATACCACGACCAAGTTTATTCTTGCTCAGGTAGTCGTATAAACGTCTGTCCGGATCCGTGAAATAGGCATCACTCGTGTAAGCTAAATTCATTGTTGCAGATCGCAATCGGATGGAATCGACACCCAACAACTCATAGTCGAGTTCATCAATCCGCCAGTAGGCCGCACCTAAGCCTATAAGGTATTTTAGGGTAGCGCCACCTTTTACAAAATGTTTTTTCTTATCGTACAACACAGCGCCATAAGACAGTCCGAATTCTTGCCAAGCCATTGCCCCGGTACCAAACTTCACTTGAGTATTCCGGTCGTTCAGATATTGCAGTTGGTGTCTATTTGGTGAATATCCCGGATAATTGGTATCGTAATCCTCCATGAATAGTTTGAGCAAATCCTCGTTCAGGTTGTTCATGGAAACAGCCATTCGAGTTCGTGTGGTAAAAGCTATTCCCGATTTATCGTTCAAGCCAAACAAAAAAGATGGCCCCATCACATCGGCACTTACGTAAGCCTGCTTATCATTGCCATTAAGTCGTTCCTCCACGTAAGAATTCTCAAACAATGGATAACCATTTGAGTCGATAAGATAATCTGGAAGGTTATTCCGTAATGCCGCAATCTGGCTGTAAGGTGTGCGGATGTTTACGTAATTGTTGTTCGCATCTGCATACACCGAGATCGGTGTCATGGCAAATCGATATCTAGAATCCACCAAGTTAGCGGGGTTATACGCAACCGATTGCAGCGCACCATAGTTTGAGTTGGCAGCATTCCGGATACACTGCGAATACCCCATCAGTGGCAGTACCAAAAGGATTATAATCCAAGGGAGCTTTTGTGCAAACGCGGATGGTTTCATGTTAAACAAATATACCACTCTACGGAAGGTTGAGGCTGAAAATGAATAAGTTGACAACCTGCCGACATGTGTATAGACGTGAGAATCACCGGTTGCGTTGTCCCACCCATTGGATGCTCTCATGTTTCTTCAAATCTTGTTATCTTTCCCACACTAAAAGAACTGAAATGAAAATCTTAAAGACTTTATTAATCCTTTTGTTGGTTTTGGTTGCTGTTGGTTTGATTGCCGCACTAATTCTGCCCAAGGAGATGAACGTAAACACGGAAAAGACTATTGATGCTCCAATCGACATGGTGTGGGACAACATTAGCTCGTTTGAAAAGGCCGACCGATGGTCTGCATGGTACGACATCGATCCGGACATGAAAGTAGAATTTGAGGGAGAGCCCGGAGCAGTGGGTTCAAAAATGAAGTGGAGTGGCAACGATCAAGTTCAGACCGGAACTATGACTATCACCAACTCAGACAAAACCAACTACGCGTTAGAACAAAAAGTTGAGCACAGTTGGGGAGGAGGTAATGCTACTATGAAACTTGAGCCAACAGATGATGGAAAGGTAAAGGTTATTTATACTTATAACGAGAAGTATAGCATCCCGAGCAATTTGATGGCGGCAATGTTTGATTCGGAAGGGATGATGACCAAGAACTTCAATCGTCAATTGGATTTACTTGATAGTGTGATCCAGGAAGACAAAGCAAAAATTCCTGCTGCACCGGTATATTCTGTTGAGCAAGTAGAACGAGAAGCTATCACATATATGGGGATGAAAAAAGAGATGCCAATGGCTGACATTACCTCGGCGTACTATGGCCAGATGTATGGTTCGATGATGGGAGCAGCAACGGGAGCATTTGACACAACACATGCACCTGTAGCGCTTTACTGGACATGGGACGAAGAGAATCAAACTAGTTTGATGACAGCAGGTATAGCAACTACTGCTGAATCTGCACCTGAAGGTTTTGAGTTATATGAATTACCTGCAGGTTCATACATGTCAGTAGATTACTATGGAGCCTATGACGGAATGAAAGGAGCTCACGAAGCAATCTGGGCACACATGCAAGCAAATAACATGGAAATGGGGGAGCCAATAATCGAAGAGTACATTACAGACCCTCAAACCGAGCCGGATTCCTCAAAATGGTTGACTCGTGTTATGTATCCAATTAAGCAAAGTGCAGAAGAATAAGGAAACGCAAAAGATTATTTTTGAAACACCGATTCACATGAGTCGGTGTTTTTTTATGCTTCGAATCGGACTAACATTTTTTTTGACTTTAGCTGTGCTTAGCTCATATGCTCAATACTCTCTTCCGAAATGCGATTTACTGAAAAAGGATAAGGTTAAGTCGGTTTCCGTAGTACGACATACTATGCCTACAACCACTGTGGATGGCTTAGTTCTGAAGCAAGAAGTCCAAAAACCTCCCATGCTGATTGCCAAATACTTCATAAATAAGCAAGGCAAACCAGATTCTATGTACTCGATATCGCAAGGAGTAGCTCACCGTAAAGAGGTATTTGGTTACTCAAAAAATCAACTAACGAATTGGTACACCGTAAACCACAAAGGTGATACGATTACCTCCATAACAGAAGAGTATCTGGGGAAAAAAGAGATTAGACGAGTGGAGAAGCGAAATGGACAAACGACAAGCATTTCCAGCATACAAAATGGAATTGTGTTGCGCACATATAGAAAGTCGAATGCTATGATTTTTGGATTCGACTCGATGTCTGCTGAATACATTCCGGCTACGAAACAGTTTCGAGAAAGTTATTTCAACGCCAGTGAACTAACCCATCAACTAGTACGAACTTGGTATACGAATGAAGGGAAAGACAGTTTTAATCAGCGGTTTATTCAAAAACGAAAAGAGGCAGGTCTGATGCCTTCTCATAACATCACCTTGGCGGTGAACAAGGATGGGAAAATGATCATCCCAGATGGTACACCATTCAAATCTCAGTTTGAAGCGCTGACGTATGATGCAACGGTGAAAAAATATCAATCATTGGAAAGCAGTGTTCTAACGAAATTCAACGACGAAGTGCGTTCATCCGAATCAGCTCTCTCATCAAGAACAGTCAACCAGAACGTTTTTCGTGAAAAGTTTGTCTACTCATACGAATTCTATTAGGCAATAGCCGGTAATAATCTCCATAGACTATATTAGCCGGGAAACCATTGGCTTTACACCACCGGATGTACGGAGCTAACTTGTAAAAGGGTAAAGACCTATCGATATACACCAAGTCGTAGGTTGATAGTGTGGTCCACGACGTGTTCGTTAACTTGGTAACCCACGCCACGTTGTAAAATGTATCCAGAGGTTGGACCATATTTGTTCCACACCAGTTCGTTATTCTGAGTTCACCCAGCTGACACGTGGCCCATGAGCTATCGTTGTTGGCAGGTTGAACGACTTTTGTGCTGCGATCAGAGGGAAGTTGTAATTGATTCGAGAATGCCTGGTTCGTAAACTCTGCGGCAGAAGTATCAACCCGATTGTAAACTGGCTTCAGAACAAGAAAAATACTGACTAAAACCGCAAGGTATGTTGGTTTCCATTTACCGGCTTCAATCATGCCATACAACATCAAAAGGACGCCCATTGCGAACGCAAGCTGGAGATGGTTTAATGTGATATCAGTTAACGAAGCAGCGGGCCACTTACTAATCAAGGTAGTTACAGCATGGACAAACCACAGATAGCAGTGATTGAGCCAAGCAATTAGCTCACACAAAAACGGTACACCACCAACGAGAAGCGTGGATAATGCAAAAACTAGGATAATGGGTATGAAGGGGATAACAATCACATTGGCAACTAGGAAGTAGGTTGGGAACTGGTGAAAGTAAAAAATACTCAGTGGTAAGGTTCCTAACTGTGCAGCAAGTGAAACGGTTATCAAATCAACAAGCTTTGCTGGAACTATTGTCCACCGAGAGCATTTAGCTTTTAAGTACGGTTGTAACACTAGTATTCCTGATAGTGCAGCACAGGATAATTGAAAACCAATATCTGCAATCCATCGTGGCTGGATCGTAAGTAGTACAAAAGCAGCAAACGCCAAGCTGTTAAGTCCCGATGTTTTTCGATAGAAGATTTGACCACCATACAAAAGTGAAATCATGAAGCAAGCCCTACTCACTGATGGCGTAAATCCGGTCATACCAGCAAACAACCATACCCCGATTAATGCTAAAAAGATTGCAAAGCGCTTGTGCAGTAGTGGTCTAAACAATCTTAGAAAAACCATAAAGACGATACCGGCATGCAACCCACTAACTGCCAACACATGCATAATCCCCGTTTGGGCAAATCGCTGGCTTACAGATTTATTAAGTGTTGTTTTATCTCCAAGGATCAGTGCTGTTAGGAATGATGCATCGTTCCGGTCATAATACTTATTTATCGTTCGTTTTATGTACCTCCTAATCGTGCTGTCGAACTTCTGCCAGTTTGATTTCTGAACACCAATCGTATAGTGGTTGTGATTATTCAGATACAGAGTGCCAACAACTCCTTTGTTTATGAGATAACTTGAATATGAAAACTCATATGGATTTGATTTTGGTGGAAGAGGTGCGGGCAAGCTTCTAACCGCAACTCGACTGCCAATTTGGATCGTTGAATGTTCCTTCTTGTACTGAATCAGTAACTTATCACCCGTGCTAAGTAAACTGGCTGTATCTGCATAGACGACTTTCCCATAGGCCGTGTTGGTTTTCAAACCGGGTCGTATCGTGTTCAGATCAACAACTATATCATTGTTTTCACCTCCATTGTGTAAATAATCAGGTACACGAACTGTTCTTACCGACATGGTAATCATGCCCAAGACCCCAATCATGACAAGTACTGCTCCCGTGTGCAGATATCGCAACCGGTATTTGACCAAAGTTGGTAATACCTTGATATACATCCAAAGTGACCCAATAAGAAAGCATTGGACAGACACCAGCCTCCACAACTGCATGGGGAAGTTGTATGCAATCGCGATGCCAATCGCATAGGGAAACAGCACAAGCACAAACGGGGCACTTCGTCTGAAGTCCCTATTTCTCATGGTTATGGATGCAAGTTATGTGCTTACATGTAGCGACGAACAAGAAGTGTCTTGAGTTCCTCCACAAGACTATCTTCCTCCTCCCAATTATGTTTTACCATAAGGTCGCCTTCAAGATAATCAAGTGCATCTTCGAGGTTCTCGCGGGTATCAAGCGTTTTTATGGAGATGTTGTACAGTTCCGGGTCGTTGCCAAATAATTCGTTCTGTATTTCGTAACGCTTACTAATACTGATCCCTTTTTTGATACTCTCTAGCTTCGTATTCTTCAAACGAGCGTAAACGTCGTTCATCTCTGGCATTACTGCCGGTCGGGGTTCTTTCTTTTTCTGCGGTTGTAGCTTGGTTTCCTCAGCAATTGGCTCTGGTTCTGGTTCCTGAGCTGGTGCAGTTTCAGGTTTCGCCACCGGTTCTTCAACAACTGGTTCTGGCTCAATCACAGGTTGCTCAACAACCGGCTCGGGCTCAGGCGTTGGTTCAGAAATTACTTCCGGTTTGGGTTTTACCTCTGGAGTTACTGGCTTTTCTTCCGGGATGAAACGCGGTTTGGGTGGAGGTGCGGCTTTCGGCTCTTCTTGGATTTCCGGTTCTATTACAACTTCCGTTTTCTTAGGCTCGGGTTGCTCAACTACTACTTGGCTATCAGCTGTCGACAACCGGTTGTATAGATTGTATAGCTGAATGATATTGGTACGCAACGCCTCACCATCGATTGCCATATCTGCATCATTCAAGTACATGCGGTTGTTGTTGATCTCAATTAATTTGAGCAATTCTGCAATTTCCTGATGTATTTCTTCCCGGGTCATGTGATATGAATTAACGTACAAAGCTAAGCATGCCTGCCATGCTAAATGAACAACGTTATTCACGGGCATTTAATTATAGCTCAGTTCTTTTGACACCCGTTAGCAACGGAGTATTTTTGTCCTCATGTTCGTAGAACCACGTACGGAAAAAGGTTGGGTTGAAGTTATTTGCGGGTCGATGTTTTCCGGCAAGACTGAAGAGCTTATTCGAAGAATAAACCGAGCGAAGATTGCCAACCAGAAGGTTCGGGTTTTCAAACCTGCGATTGACATTCGTTACGATCAGGTGGACGTGGTTTCACACAAGGAGAGTAGGATTGAATCTATACCGGTCTCTTCTTCGAAGGAAATATTGAATCATGTAGGAACTGCCGAAGTTGTCGGGATTGATGAAGCACAATTTTTCGACTACGAGCTTCCGGAAGTGTGTAATAAGCTTGCGGAAAAGAAAGTACGGGTGATTATCGCCGGATTAGACATGGATTTTAAAGGTTTGCCTTTCGGCCCAATGCCAACGCTCTTGGCCATATCTGAGTATGTTACCAAAGTGCATGCGATTTGCATGAACTGCGGTGGAATTGCCGGTTATACCTTCAAGAAGGTCTTGAATGACCAAACCGTTGAACTCGGGGAGAAAGAGCTGTACGAAGCGCGTTGCAGATCATGTTTCAATGAAGGAATGGCGTTGCTCAAGGATCAGATGCGGTTAAATCTTTAGTGGTAACGATTGGAGTTTAATCATTTTAGAAGGCCAAAACGTCATTCTGAGCGCCCGACCCAAGGAAGGTGCGAAGAATCTTCCGAACTTGGCTCGTTTCCTATCCGTAGATTCTTCAGTCGTTCCTTATGGTCTCTCCTTCAGAATGACGATCATTTTCAAGCAAGATTCAATCATTCATGCATTCACGCACTCTAGCATTGTTGCTCCATTCGGATATTTAGATTGATTGGGTAGCACAATCTCGACGCTCGGAGATTTCTGCCTGATTCGCTTGGAATTTCGAATGGAGTTTGGCAGGGAATACGAACAGCCCCTCCTTTAGAGACAAAATAAACCATGACATTTAAAAACACACTCGCTAACCTCCTTGTGAATTCTACCAATCTCCTAAGTAATCGTGAAGGTTTTGTCTCAGTCTTAAAAACTCTTCCTCAAAACGCCCATCAAGCCTCTAGCCAATTCGCGAACGATAGATTTTGTGAGTGAATGGTCTGCAATTTTCTCAAAGGTCGACTTCTCTGGTCTGCGACGTGTGCTAGATGTTTTCGAACCGGCCTCTTGTTGTTGTTTTTCTTCGCGAACCTCGGCTTGATTGAGCTTGTCGATTAGCATTTCATACGCACTCTCTCGGTCGATTGTTTCACTGTACTTTTCCATGAGTTTTGACGATTTAAGAATATCCTCTTTCTCATCGTCCGTGATTATATCCATGCGCGAGGAAGGTGCAGTCAAAAGTGTATGTACCAATGGTGTTGGAATCCCTTTATCGTTCAAAACAGTGATGATTGCCTCTCCTATTCCCAGACGTGTGAGCAACTCATCCGTTTCGTAGAATTCGGTGATTGGATAATTCTCAGCGGTCAGTTTAATAGCTTTTCGATCCTTTGCCGTAAACGCGCGTAAAGCGTGTTGTATCTTCATGCCAAGCTGACTCAATACGTCATCCGGAACGTCTGTAGGATTTTGAGTGCAAAAGAATAGACCTACTCCTTTGGATCGAATCAGTTTCACCATAATCTCAATTTGATCGAGCAGTGCTTTGCTTGCCTCGTCAAAAATCAAATGCGCTTCATCAATGAAAATGACGAGCTCGGGCTGACCCTTATCTCCTTGTTCTTTTAGTTTCTCATAGATTTCAGCAAGTAGACAGAGCATAAAGGTTGAGAATAGCTTTGGTTTGGATTGAATATCATCCAAACGTAGAATGTTAATGTATCCCATTCCTCGCTCATCAACACGCATGAGATCTTCAACATCAAAACTCTTTTCTAAGACCTCCTTTACCCGGAGTTGAACAGGGTGATCTGGCTGGATGTAATTCTTATGCGGATATCCCAATTGAAGGGCCAGTGTCAAAAAACCGGCATGCTTGCCCGAACAGTTATTATGCTCCGCTTGGTGGAAGACCCCGTCTGCAATCATTCTGTGTGCCGATTCCTGATGGGATGGCCAATGAGATCCGCATTCCAAATCTGCTGTCTGTAAGCCAACCTTTGAAAGCCAGTGCTTGACCCCTTC
>CAJXLR010000032.1 GCA_913056425.1 uncultured Bacteroidota bacterium | reverse complement strand
GCGGACCAATGAGGGTTGTTACATCCTTCCCAGCTTCAGTCATAGCTGTGCCATGGTTCGATAATAAGAAAATGACTATCCGGGCTAATAGCTCCGAAGCAAAACCATTGCTTATGGAAACTATTCCCGTTAAAATGCTTAAACCGTACAAAGGCAATTTTCAATTCCCTCAGCATTACGACCCAAAGCTTGCGAAGAAATTCCTCGAGCTTCTAGGGATATGCCCTAAGAGAGATTCTGATATTGTCTTAACGGATGAACAGCCTCAGACGCCCAGTCCAGAGCAAAGTTCACATACGAATAAATCAGATGATACGACTTCCGAAGACACTAATACAGCCATAGAGGATCCTATCTTTCAATTAGATATGAATACCTCAGGTATGCTCTTCGATACGTCTCAAAATCTGATGGAAAATGATACGCAAGTAGTCTCTCGTTCGGAAATCTCACAACATCAAATGGAAGACATTGCGTCTACCATAGGGGATTCAAATCATAACAATATCGAAAGTGAGGACAGCCAAAATCCGTTGATCAATTTCGATATCGAGGATGTTGAAAACATCGATGAAAAGGAAATGCCAAACACATCTCCGTCGTCACAAAAGTCTCACCCTCCAACGGACTCGGAAGCCCCGCCCACTCGCGCTTCCTCCGAGACTTCAATTTCCCATTTTTCCCCAACGGCATCTGAAAAAGAAGCTGAAGCACGTCTAAATCCCGACCTCGATGACCCAGACACCTCGAACCTTGATCCCGAAGATGCTGATAGAGATACCGAGAGCGATATCGAGACAATTGCTGAATTTCTTAACAAATCTAAACGAAGTAGCTCAGGTAGAACTATTAAACAGCCTGCTAAACTTCGAGAAGGTGCAAGCAACGAAGAATTAGAGTCATTCTTTCAACCGATTGGCTCTGGCGCTTCGTTGACGAGCGTTTCAGGAGAAACCTTGCAACCTCTACAACCGATACAAGAGGATAATGATGACACTTACTTATCACTTCCTAGTGATCTGTCATTAGCATCCAATAACCAAGATGATTTAAATCCAGAGGATAATACAGCAGAGGACCCCGACGCCACACCGGTTGTTTCCGATGGAGAGTCAAGAAGCTCTGCAGAAACCATCACAGAGGATCCTAATTCTGGAATAGAACCACAGTCACCCGACAGATGTTCTTACAGGTGATCAATTGCTCATAACTTTCTGAAAAATAAGAAGCTGAAACTTTTTGCTTTTATTTTTCGGGGGGAATAGAAAGAGAAAGTAATAACCATGGATAAAATTTCAAATTTTAAACCCCGTCGAAAAGCCGTTTCCATCCTTTTCTCTCCCCCTAAGAAGAAGTCATTAGATAACAATTTCGTCGAAACCGCCAAAGCATTATGAAATCAGTGAAAAATCAAAGTAAGAAAAGAAGGAGTTTGCTGAAACACCTTGTTTTCCCAGAGATTTTTCTCTCCGTCTCACTCTCATTCCAGAAAAGACTAAACAAAAAATGTAGTTACATCATGATATCCCTTTATGTACCACACCCCCCATAGTAGTTGCTAAGTTCAAAATTATTCCACCCCCACTTATGACCTCGTTTGAAAGAACTTCGCAGCAAATCAAGTAAATAAGTAGTTGAAATTCATAGCGTTTCTGAAACACCCCATATTCCAAAGATCCCATTTGAGGCTAGCTCTCGCTCTCTTTCTTTGTCTGGAAGAAGCCAAGCCAAGCCAATCATCTTACGCCATGTTATATTCACCCCCATGAAAACTCAATCTGTGATACAAAAGAGAAGGGTTATGTAAAATATCGCACGTGTAAGATTTTCGAAGCAACTTAGCCACTTGGCACCCCCGCCCTTCGAAATTTTATGTAATTTTGGAAATTGAATCGTTGTCCATCGCCCTACACCGCCAATGTGCACAGCAGTGTGGAGCCCGCGTAGAAAAAAGAAGATAAAAAGCGGAGAGAGAAAAGGGGAAGGGGAACGAAAAGCAAAAGTCGCTTCTTCAATTCTTTGGCGTTTATGTAAATCTTTTATTTCCCTTTTTCGTTTTTCTTCGAAAACACTGTTTTTTGCCCTCAACGAAAAAATCAATTGCGCAAGAGACAATCTCATAGAACAAAAAGAAATTCTTATAGGCCTCTTTAGCCTAAGCAAAATTTTCGTGAAAACTGCAAACATTTAAAGACAAACCAGTTGCTCAACAGAATTCGCAACGGACAGACCCTGAAAAAGTATGTCTGAAGCTAGTTCTGGCAACTCGGGTCTTACAAGAGACCCAAGAGCAATTATAGCACTCACCCCAGAACAACTCATCGCAGCATGTGGACCAATAGTACAACTGACAGAGGAGTCAGGAGAATACAAACCACCAGATACACCTGAGAGAGCTGTCATGCAAATGCAAGCTACTCAGGATGCCTACGAACCCGTATGGGAACCAGATACGCACGTTAAACAGCATGTCGTCCGAGGTTCACATATGGAGAAGACCTTTAATAGCCTCAATAAGTTGTTAAAAACAGTGGCATTGGCTTCTCACTATGTTCTCTTGAATCTAACTCAGAAACAAGAGGTACCTCCCGGCATCTTAAATCTGTTTAAACTGCTTCCCAGGGTTGAACCCGTTCAAGGATTAAGCAAGCCTGACTGTAAATGTTACGCATGCGTAATCATACGACGGTTGGAATTCGTTGAATCTAAGCTTGAACCCTTAGAGGATGACAATCCGACCCTACGCAGTAGTACTGGAAATCTGCCGGAACTCAAGGAGATCACAACTGAATTGTTCGGTGATGTGAAAGAATTATCATCTGCAGAGATATTTCAATTTCTCGACGAGCAGGATATTCCGACACACAAACCGTTAGAAGTTCCGTTGAAAGCCGTTCTTTACAAACTTGTTCGAAACGGATTCAATCGAGACCTTAAGCAGTTACCTCCTAACACTTATGTATATAAAGTGTCGCAGTCAAATTCAGAGCCATACTACTATAAATTACCCTTTCCGGGAGCACTAGGTCACCGATACGTTAAATTCGGACCAGAGCTAGTTGCTGCATATCAAATCACTTTGATACATAATGAAAATGGGGTCGATAAAGTCTTACGAGAAGAAAAAATCGCTTCCCCAGAGTTACAGGAAACGTCATACAATCACTCGGGAACAGCTACTCTCTCCTTTGGGAATGAGCAGACTATAAATCACTTAACTGTCATTACGGATAAAAGCAACAAGGAGTTTGTGGAAACCGCTCTCAATTGCTTTAGTGATTTTGAACTCCTGATTGATAAGTTACCTGAAACGGCCAAGAAAATTAAAATCTTGATCCGCATACGTACAATTCCAGATCCTGATGACACTGAACAACCTTGTTAAAATGATCATTGTCTCTCTCGTACTTATAAGCGGCTTAGAAGCAGCTAAAGTCGAGATTCAGAACGGAATTGCTAAGAACCTCATAGGTAAATTTATGCCTTTGGAAAAGATCATTTTCGTGGCAAGACCTATGAACATAAGTAACTTGTTCGAGCAAATTGACCAGCTAGAGCAGGAAGGTCTGTTCATGCAGGAGAAATGCGAACAAATTAAGAAGATTTCTGATAGCATAGATAAAGATACAACTTACGAGGCAAAAGTTACGGCAATGGAAGATCCTATCTTTGACCTTTTCATACATGCCAAGAAAAACAAAGTTCAAACTATGCGAATGTGCAAAACTTTGAGGCAAAAAGGACCTGAGATAGTTACCGGAGCCGAAGCAGCCAGACTTTTCTTTATTCTTCGCTATCATAACATTACATCAGTATGGGCTGATGTAACCTTCGATCCAACCGCTCATTTATATAGGTTTACTAATAATAAAATGCCTATACATGAAGGTTTGTTCGATTTAGTTTTCGATAGAGATAAAACGAACTGGATGAAAACCAAAGACGTTCACGTTGTTCGACACGCAGTGTTTTATTACACAGCAAGAGGTCTAGAATTTCGTAATGTCTTCTCTAAAGATGCCAAGGAATACCTTGCAGTCATTGATGAACCAGAATGGGAAGCATCAAATACGGCTAATCTTGAGGAAGGTCACATCCGATTCGACTCTATCACTAAACCGGTACTTTGTCAACAGGTAGACACCGACCTGATTACATTGCCCCGGAACGATCCATCATTCACTGATTCAATTGATTACGACCTCCTATATAGGCAATGCAAAGATGCATCGTCAAGGATCATAAGGTCGGCAAATGAAAGAAATGATGAAATAGTAGAGCACTTAAAATTGGCAAACATCAAGATTAGGAGAGCCACTAGATCTAAGTGGGTTCGCCGTAAAAAGCGAGGAATCTCTTTTATCTTGGGATCAGCCATGTTAAGCCTACCAAAGTTCTTTATGGAACTTCAGAATTTCTATAAACTTGAACAGTTAGAATACCAGACTGGTAAACTTGAAGTTACAACTACAAAGTTAGTCACGGAGCTTAAAGAACAGTCTGTAAGGATCGACGATCTAAAATTGAGCCAAATAGCTACGAACCAGCAATTAAACAACCTGAATAAGGAAGTAATGACATTGCATCGAGCTGTATTTGCTAACTCAATGGAGATCGCTAAAGTTAAGATTGACCTACAGTTCCAACAAGTATCCAATGAGGCCATTAGGACGATTGATTTGTCCATTGCTGAGCTTCGAGAAATCGTAGCTGCAGTAACTAAGGGCAACACATCACCGTTCAGCCTTTCATACGAGGATATGGTAGAAGTGAGGACACAAGTTAAGCTGTCTTTAGACGCTGACTTGCTGTATGATTTTGGAAAGATCAAGAGCCTGTTAATGGTAGATCCGGAGGATCATACTAAGCTCTTGTTAGTCATGAGAATGTTGGCAATGAAAAATCGACCGTTAGAGATGGTGGAACTAATTAGCATACCTCAATATCACCAAGGATACACCTATTCAATAGATATCCCTGAACGATATTTTGCTATTACTGACGATCACAAGGAATTTGTAAAGGTAAAGGAGACAAATGTGCTTAAATGCCAAGAATCTCCGTGTCCTTTCGATTCCACTAAACGATCGACAATCTACAGTAAGGATTGTTCCATTCCACTTTTCTACCGAGATAACAAGGATATCGAGTGTAAGAAAATTCTCAAATACGGATGGGAAGATTATTTCAAGCCTATACACCCTCATGGATGCTTATATTCGGTAAAGGAACCAGTCAGGATATCTATTATCTGCCCAGGACTTGAGGATTCCAAATCCAAGAGGACTGTAACGATTAATGGAGCCGGATTATTAAGGTTGCCAGCAGGATGCCACGGACTCACCTCCACATCTCATTATGAGATACCGGGTCCACCTGTGACCGAATTTGTCAAAATCACCTCATATGACGAAATTCGTCAAATGCCAGAGGAACAATTTAAGCAATCTGCTGCTTTTAGTACTGATTCTTCATTATATCCAGAATTGGAGGATCTGCTAAACAAAACGCATTCTGACAAAATCCGCTATGAAGTCATAAGCACCGATTTGTCATTAATAAGGGAAGAATCTTCTACGACGCAAATTATTCTGATAATTATGGGTGTCGTTATTGGCTGTTTGATAATAGCCGGTGGAGGGTTGACTTACAAAATGAAGCGCGACCGCGTAAATGCCGCCGCATATGAGGAATTGATGAGAGTCGTGGAAACAGCAGAGCTGCCGCAAGTGGAAGATGAGCAGAGCACGCTCACATATGCGGACCGCCCCAGCCCACGCTACGCAACAATAGCGGAGAGAAGCAACAAGCGCCCGCACTTACAACTCTAAGCCCCGCCCACTGAGACACGCCATGAAAATTCCCCCTTCCATCTTAAAATTCCCCAACCGTCTAGAAAAATCTAAGCCGGTTCTAAGAAAAGGCTTTGCTTCAGTCGTCTTCGATCATACACCGGGTCAAGACGTACTTAAGGAGTATTGCTTTCCAAGGCCAGATTCCATGTCCGAATCGGACGACTGGACCGTTAAGAAAAGAGGACGACGGCGACAGGCCAAGTCCAAAGGAAAAGAGGATATGAAAAGAAGCCGATCGAAATCATCAGATGCCATGTCGAAAAACAAAGATGCGCCTTCCAAGAGGAGCCGTCCCGCTGAGCGAGGAATAAGAGCCAACGACCCAGTGGTAAATATCTCAGCGATGGGACATAAGAAGACGAAGACTCGAGCTCGCATTATGGTATGTGCCATGCTCGGTCATACGTCTGAATACCATGAATTACGGGAGCTCGCCGTAATGATGGTAGATAATGTCGACGAAGCCGGACTTAAGTTGTTTGCTTTGCCAACCATCACCGGCTTCCGAGGCAAGATCAGTGGAATTATCCGAGGTGCTATGGATAAGTACCACCTTAAGTTTAAAGAAGGGATCCGTATGGAGGACCTCGTCCTTCACATGAGAATCACGTCACTAACTCAGCGTTATGAGAGATTATCCAAACGTTTGGGAGACGTGGGAGTAAGTGTGCGGACGTTGCTCCTGGACGACCGAGATAAGATCATACAGCCCAAAGTTCTGGATGGTTACCAAACCTACCATGTGAGGCTCATCGCGTTCTACGGAGGACTCGCCGACTCTACAAAGGAAGGTAACCATGGCCAACTACGGATCATCCCAGATCCCTTGCAGACGGTCAGCCATTCCCGCCTAATGAAGCAGTCAGACGGGAAGAGAGGGATGCATTGCGTAATCACCCCGGAACCCTTACCGCTAAATTACGTTGATCTTATCTACCCGTGGTGGAGAATGCGAAGCGTAAAAATGAACATTGGGCACATCAGTCCTTTTATCCGAGACCATCGAGGAACCTTGCCGAAGTTCGAGGCACTCAAGCTCCAGGATTACGACTTTTACCCAACGCCGTTCGACGCACTCTCGATCTCGGTACCAGTGTACGCACAAGTGGACCCTCTAACCGACGGATATCCAACAGTATCACCCAGGGAGTACCTTACAACCTTTAACGACAAGTCTCCGAAGGACGAACGAATCATGAAGTCAATCATCCGTTCGGCCTTCCCAGACTTTGCTTTGGACTATTCCGCAGTCACGTCGGGAAAACGTCAGCCTTTCGACTCCGTAGCTTCGCTTGGGAAAGTGAAGTTGTGCACCGCTGACAACGATCCCACCCTTCATGGGAAGAGGGCTGTGGAACACCAAAGCAGGGAGGAACGCACGCCACCAAAGACGCAAAAACCTCCTGCCCAGGCCGAGAAGAAAACAACAACCTCCAAAAAGAAGCTAGTAGACCTAGCTCCATACGACGACATGGTAATGGAGATTGATGATGATGAGGCAGCAGCCCTCAACCGCTCCGCCGATACCACGAGATCCACGGGATCAGGGAAAGAAGAAGATTCTGACGACTCATCTTCTTCTGAGTCATCCGACAGCGAGTCAGAAGACGAGGAGGAGGAGCGACCAACTACGACTCAACAGGAATTCAAGGAGGTATCGAAGAACATCAAAAACATCAGCGATGACTTCCAGGCAATCACCCAAATGAGTAAGCATGTGCTGGCCACCAGAGAGACGAACAAACAAGCTCAGAATCTGGTGTACCAAGCACTCAATAAGCTTATTGCGGAGATGGATCAGATGAAGAAGGACCTGGATGCCATCAACGCTGCCCTTAAAATTCTTCCGAAGGTCAAAACATTAGTGGATGACCTGAAGGAAACCGTTTCGTTCCATACGGTGCCAACCGTCGGCAGCAATGTCGAGATTAAAAATTCAGACCCTAGCGTCTCTAATAACTGTGACCATATGGTACCCACTGAGGATACCGAGGACAGTACAATGATCTCTAAGGAGGAAGAGGAGAAACTTCTTTCCGAAGAGAACAATAAATAAAAAATCGATCATTATGTTGTGTTCTACTTACCTAGATATTAAACAACACGATCCCTACATGAGTTACGTCATCTCGCCTCCGAAAGTGATACTTAGGCATCTTCATGCAGACCCAGCCAAGTATTTTGGTGAGTCTGAAGTTTCCTCGTCCTCACTATCACATTTCGGAAAGCAGATCTACAGTAAGGCTTCGTTCATGCCAGGCATACCCTGCGCTATGGCCAAAGGATCCGACTCGACCTGCTGTTGTAATGCATACATCGAAGGCCGCAGACTAACGGATTGTCCGAACCTTACATCTAATATAGGTGTTTCCATGACTCCGAAGCGAAATGACAACTTGCTGAGGACGGGTCATGTACCTATACTAAGGGTAAGTGCCCCACAGGAAATGAGAATATTTTTGGCTAGTAATTTGGCACGTAAAGGCTTCGAGTACATTATCAAGATGGAAACCAGTTCTGGTGCATCCGCTGAGAAGTTATTGGTACGCGATCCAACTTTGTCAACTGGATTGAATATTACCAGTCCAGAAATGGAATACAGTCCAAATAGTCATTCATATTCTTCCCTTTGTAAGGCACAAACCATCAGTAAGTCGACTAGTTGTCTCACTATCAACTTTAGGGTTTCTTACCACTCGAATTTACGCAGGATCCAAGACCGGAAATACTTTGAGGTATTGTTCCTTAGTGTCTCAGTCAGAAATGAGAAAAGTATTACCATTGGATCTGCACGAGTACCCATGATAGTGGTGTCAAAGGCCAACGTGGAGTACCTGGAATCCTTACCGCTTTCGTGGATGGTAGATTCCTGGGAGTCACTGTTAACGACACCCTCCCACGTCCCAATGATACCAAAAGGGATGATCGACGATGAACGTAAAATGGACTTGCCAGATACAGACATTTCGTTAAGATTTGCTGACAGGCGAAACCTGCAAGCCATCGTCGAACGAACCCAAAGAGACTTCGAACTTTTCGCACTTGCTCTAATAAGACGATTAAAAACTAAAACTCAGGAAGCAGTCAAAATTATAGCAACAGAACGAATAATACCCGACACGCATAAAGAAATTTGCTGTCGGCGAGAGGACAAAACCCTCTTTGTAAATCTGAAAGCTATATTGACTGAGACCTTTAAAGAAAAAGATAAAGTCTTTCCCAGGCACTTCATGGATGGTGGAGCCTATCCGTGCATAGCGCTCTGTGGAAGACCCTACAGGGCTTATTACAGTCGAGATGATTTACGATTAAAGCTCAGAGGCGAAATCATTAACAAAGGACGAACTCTCAAGTGCGAGAAATCCTCAGTGAAGTCAGAAACGATCTCCACAACAGAGGATGAAGGATCACAAGGTCAAGTGGTCTCAGCATTACTCCAATTAAGCAAAGGCGCCAAGAAGTTCCGTCGCGGAGAGGACACGCCTTCAGCAGCCTCATCAATAACGGGCGAACCATTTGAGCCTACCCGTATCTCGACGCCCTTAACAGAAGCAGCCGTTTCACGCCCTAGGTACGATGTTCCACAAATAACAGAAGTACCGTCCAACCGACCAGTATTTGTACCGCCACCGCCACCTGTACCACACACGGGAATGCCGGTACCAGGCCCACAACCTCACGTCATTCGTTTCTCGAACCCTCACAAGTTCGATCGACGCGAAACATATGCTCCCAGTCACATGAACCAGTCACAGCCTTCGGTATCAGACAGTGGTTACTACCATGCCCCACAATTGCCACCGAATGCTGCCCAATGCAACGTTACGTATACGGGTTTTGGAGGAAACTCGTATGGGAATGCGCACACTAGGCTAAACCAATTTAGTCAACCGCAGCCCCAGCCAATAGACCCTAATGCTAACGGAAACATTAGGTATGCTGACTACGAAACGAGTCAGGTATGCCAGTCTCCCTTGCAAGTATCTGGTTCGTCATATCAAACGGACCACTACCAGATGTCTTAAAAACATGAGTCGAAGACTACCAGTTTTTAAACGACTCGCCCCAGTAGTTGAAACTACTGAGCCTAAGCCAGAGCCAGACGAAGTCGAAGAAGAACCCCAGCGACCGGTAACCCCAGCACGTGCTGAAAGATTCCGTCAATATCTAATGCACGTCAAGACCAACAATGAGGCCATCTTCTTCAACCCCAATATCTTCATGCGAACCGAGGATCCAGCCACAGCCGACAGGGTCGTCCCATTAGGATCAGGCCGAGGATTCCACAATGAAGACATAACAATGTACCCGAGTTACATCCGATCTTTCTTTGACCCTACATTCAAGATCCATCGAAAGATCGTACCAGGTATCATCTTGCCAAAAGTTAAAAACTCTTGCCATCTGTCTACGATAGAAGTTATGGAACTTCTTCCACATTGCTACGCCAAGCAACAATCAGCCAATCATGAGTTTTGCATCGACACATCGAAGCTTGCTCTGAAATCGCCGTTGTCTAACGTGCAAGTCATCGACAGATCGCTGAAGCCCATACTGATAGTCACATGCCGACCCCTGTACTACACTAACGTACTCGTACCCGGAGGACCAGGAATCTTCATGGTTCACCAGAAGCAAGATCTGCAGATCATCGGGCCCAAGATGATAACCGACCGCTGCAAATACATGTCAATGCACCTCACCCAGTACTCATCAGGTCTACCTGCCCACAGTTACAACTGCCGATACATAGGACCACGACCATTCACTGACCAAACTAAACTGTTCCATACAACAGGAGGGACACTCAATGTTTCGTCAACATATGGGCAAGTACTCACCACTAGGTGCAACCATATTGACGTTACCGAGACTTTAGGTGCTATTACGTTTAATTTTACACCTAATTTTGCACTGTACTCTAGTACTATGATGAATTCAGTGACAGATTTAGAGTCTCGAGATGTATTTGTCTTAAACTTAGAGTTGTACAATAGTCCGGACCGTTTAGAAAACGTCCTGGCAGTACCTTTCACAGTTGTGCAGTCATCAGTCGCTTTGTCTAAAACTCGTCAAGCCTTCGATCAAGGATTACTCAATGACTCATTTTGGGAACCTACGTTACCCGTCCCAAGCGTTTGGCCCCCGATGTCAAAGATGTCGGTAGCTGAGATAATGAGCCGAGTTTCTCCACTCGTTGTGCCCGCCCATAATTACTCACACAGCGACAATGCCATCTGTGTACGAACGAGAGTCAACGCGCATTACCTTGAATGCCTTGCCAGGTATAGCGCAATCTCCGTCGCTCATCATCGCGTCCTGTACATGGAGTACCAGGGAACCGAGCGATTCAGGACGAAGGACCATCACACGTGCTCTCTACCTAAGCTTCCAAGATTGCCACAAGCCAGACCATTCCCGTTTGGAAATCGAGACGTATTCAATGGGAAAAGAGTCACTAAGTTACCGACAATCTTTGGATAACTCTAAGTTCTAAATCAGAGATTTTACTTCGGTGATTTCTCTCTAAATCAGAGATTTTACTTCGGTGATTTCTCTCTAAATCAGA
>CAJXLR010000031.1 GCA_913056425.1 uncultured Bacteroidota bacterium | reverse complement strand
CAACTGTGCCACAGCCGCCAGCAGTGATTGAGCAACTTGTTTTTTATGGCTGCACTCTTCTTGCTGAGTTTATACCGCGAGTATTTCTCATTCTTAGGTATGAGTTCAGTATTTGTCTCGAAATCATACACTTGAGCCGTTTTGATGTCGAGCTGATCTACCCCGTATTCTTTGGCTAACGCTTCGATGGACTCGAGCTGATCTTCATTGTGCCGGAACACAATAAACTGCCATACGATTATTGGTCCTCGACCTTTAGACTTCTTCGCTGCAACCAAGTTTTTGGTCCCATCAAGAACCTTTTGTAATTGTCCACCCACGCGATACTTTGAATAGCTATCTTGGTCTATACCGTCTATTGAAATAATCAGTTTTGACAGACCCGATGCAATAGTTTCCTCGCACACCTCTGGTGTTAGATAGTGTGCATTTGTACTCGTAGCCGTAAAAATTTTATGGTCAGTCGCGTATCGAACCATTTTTAAAAAGTCACGATTCAAGTACGGCTCACCCTGAAAGTAATAGGTAATGTAACAAAGTGTTTTATGCAGTTCGTCTATAATCTTACGATTTAAATCGACGTCCAACATTCCGGTATCACGTGTGAAAGCTCTTAAACCGGAAGGACATTGCGGACATCTCAGATTACATGAGGTTGTGGGCTCTATACTTACTGAAATGGGTAGGCCGCGATGGGCATACGTCCCAGTCCATTTGGATTTGAAATAAGATAATAATATTCTAGATGCATTGACTACCCTCGGCAATGTTAGTACACGTAATGCGGGCAGCGCATCTTTAATCCGGTATTGAAGCACGTTAGCTCGATTTTTCCATTAGTTTACGCGCAGCCTCTTCATGGTCTTTGTGAACATAAAGTCTTATTCCTCCATTACTCTGTGTGAAAAAGTTGTAACTCATGGAACTGATTTCACCTATAACCTCAGCGGGGATGCCATACGACTCTAAGTGATTTTTGACATTGTGAGCCTCAATGCTTGTGTGAAATGTGTCGAGTAGGATGAAGTTTTCCATGTATTAATAAGCTTTGGCAAAGAGGACTCTCCCCTTTGAGGGTTTCCCCGAATATACGCATTTGCCTTCTTCTTTGCTTTGGTCAAAAGGGATACATCGGATGGTGGCTTTAGTCTCTTCCTTGATCTTATCTTCCGTTTCACCTGTTCCGTCCCAATGTGCCGATACAAAACCGGTTTTATTCTCAAGTACATCCTTGAATTCGTCCCACGTATCCACGTTTGTAATGTGGTCATCTCGGAAGGTTTTTGCTTTGAGATATAGATTGTCTTGAATAGCCGTTAGCAGATGTTCTACTTTGTTCCCAAGATCTTCAAGTTTCAATACTTCTTTCTCTTTGGTATCACGACGAGCAACTTCAACAGTTCCATTTGCTAAATCACGTGGTCCCATGGCTATGCGTACCGGTACACCTTTGAGCTCCCATTCTGCAAACTTCCAGCCTGGCTTGTGCGTGTCCCTGTCATCAAACTTGACTGTAATACCTTTTGCACGCAGTTCGTTCTGAATTGTTTCTGCTTTCTCTCTAATTTGCTCTAGCTGCTCCTCACCTTTATATATAGGCACGATTACAACCTGTATTGGGGCAAGATTTGGAGGTAAAACCAGACCTTCATCATCACTATGCGTCATAATCAAGGCACCCATGAGTCGAGTTGATACTCCCCAACTCGTAGCCCATACATATTCTTGCTTGCCTTCTCTCGTAGTGTATTTTACGTCAAATGCTTTGGCAAAGTTCTGACCAAGGAAGTGAGACGTTCCCATCTGCAACGCTTTCCCGTCTTGCATTAGTCCTTCAATACAATAGGTGTCGTCCGCACCCGCAAAACGTTCATTTTCTGTTTTCACCCCTTTGATTACCGGTATTCCCATATAATTCTCGGCAAACTCGGCATAAACATCAAGCATTTGAGTGGTTTCCTCAATCGCTTCTTGTTTAGTTGCATGCGCAGTATGCCCCTCTTGCCAAAGGAATTCAGCTGTTCTTAAGAACAATCGAGTTCTCATCTCCCATCGAACAACGTTTGCCCATTGGTTCACTAAAATCGGAAGGTCTCTGTACGATTGAATCCAGCCTTTATAGGTATTCCATATGATAGCCTCACTCGTTGGGCGAACTACGAGTTCTTCTTCCAAACGTGCTTCGGGATCAACCATAAGCTTTCCTTCCTCATCTGGGTTGTTCTTGAGTCTGTAGTGCGTAACTACAGCGCACTCTTTGGCAAAGCCTTCAGCATTTTTTTCCTCTGCTTCAAATAAACTTTTGGGCACAAACAGCGGAAAGTAAGCGTTCTCGTGTCCCGTTTCTTTAAACATACGGTCGAGCTCGCGTTGCATACGTTCCCATATTGCAAACCCATAAGGTTTAATAACCATGCAACCTCGAACACCTGAGTTTTCAGCTAAATCGGCGTTAACGACTAAATTGTTGTACCACTTGGAATAATCTTGTTCTCTCGTTACTTTCTCAAAGGCCATAAAAACGTTGTGGAATACTTATTGGTTCTACTATTATGAGGGGACAAAGTTAGAATTTCTACCTCACATTAATTGTTAGATTTATCCTACGCCTATGAAAACCTTATCTACCATATTCGCAATAAGCATAACAATGCTGTCTTGCGCTTCTTTACAGGGCACAAGCCCGCAGGACGTAACTGTTGATGATGTTTATTATACTCCATCTGAAGAAGAAGTAAATGAGCCGGAAACGGTTGTTCAAAATCCGGAGCCATATGTGAACCAGTCTAATAAAGTAGAACGCGCATATACAAAAACAGACACATACGACGATGATCGATTGAATGATGTGTACAACGAGAATCAGGACTTTGATGACACCATTGAAGGCTATGCGTCAGAGGGATTTTCTTACGAGCAACACTTCAACCGGTTGAATGGGGATGATTATTATGATTTTGGTTATGAAGATGGATACTACGACGGTCTAGACGATAACAGGTTCACTCGAAGAAATTGGAGATCTAGATCGTATAGAGGATATGACCCATATTGGTACGATTGGGATTACTACAATAACTTTTACAGCTATGGTTACGGATGGAACCCTTACCGATTCAACAGGAGGAATAGATGGAATAGACCCAATGTCTATATCGGTTACTCTTCTTGGGGTGGATGGTATGGCGGAGTTGATTACGGATGGAACCGTTGGAACCGATGGAATAATTGGGGGCCTGGATGGAATAGCTGGAATGGTGGATGGACCTGCTACCCAACGTACAATTACGGTTGGAATAACTGGGGATATGGTTGGAATAATTGGGGACACCCAAATTACAACTATGGATGGGGATACAACCGCTGGAATTACAACAACAATTGGGGATGGCGAGGGAATAGAGGATTCGTACGTAACGGAACTCGTGCTCGTTGGAATAATAACGGAGGAACAGTAGTTGTCAATCGTCCGAATTCTGGAGGAAGTGTAGGCCGATCGAATCCAAATGTCAATAGACCTCGAACGCGAATCGGAACAAATACTCCAACACGCGGAAGACAGGTGACTACTCAGCGCCAAGGAAGACAGAAAATGACAACCAGTTCTGGCGGTAACTATGGTAATATAGCTCGAAAACAACAGGCAGGTAGAATACCTCAAAATGGTAGTGGAGGATTGAGTCCCCGGAATAACGGTACTCAAACGAGACGCCCACAGGGAGGTGTTGCGAATTCGGGTTCCGGAACATCTACAGGGAATCCAAACTATGGCAATACACGTCCTATGCGCGGAAACACTCCAAATCCGAATTATCAAAATGGCAGCGTTACATCAAGACAAAACTCGGGCGCGGTAAATCAACCGAGACGAACAAATACTCGTACGTCAAATACGAGGCCGGCAACCAGTCCTCGAATGAACTCCGGTTCCAATCGAGTACAGCAGCGTCCTACCTCACCTTCGAGATCAACATCACCTCGCATGAATACAGGGAATAACAACCGTGTTCAGCAGCGAAGTACACCATCTCGCACAACAAGACCTTCAACTACACGGTCACGTTCGAGTAGTCGTCAGCCAAGCTACAATGGTTCAAGTCGCACACAACCTTCAGCTCGACCGACTACTCGTCCGAGACCAAGCTATAATCAAACACCGTCGAGAAGCAGTAGACCTTCCTACAATTCTGGAAGTTCAACTCGATCGAATCGAGTTACAAGACCGTCAACAGGTTCCGGCAATCGCTCAACTGTAAATCGACCGAGTTCAAGACCATCTGGCTCAAGTAACTACTCGACCAGAAGTCGGTCAAGTAGCCCAACTAGAAGTCCTGCTCGGGTTTCACAACCTTCAAGATCGTCTAGCCCATCCAGATCGTCATCGCGTGTAAGAACATCTTCACCCCGACCGTCCGGAAGTAGCACTAGATCTAGTTCTAGACCAAGTACAAACAACCGCCCGAGAGGTCGGAGATAAGAAACACCAACCAATTAATAATAGCAACATGAAGAAGTTACTCATATCAGTAATCGTGGCATTCGCTTGCCAAAATATTCAAGCCCAGAGCGACGTAGACGCTTTAAGATTCTCCCAAAACCTAGGGTTCTCAAACGCCAGATCCGCTGGTGCCGGTGAAGCTTTTGGTGCACTGGGTGCCGACTTATCCAGTGCTACTATAAATCCCGCAGGCTTGGCAATGTACAGATCCAATTACTTCGTTTTAGGCGGAGGAATGTCAAACACCAAAGCCAATATCACATACAGAGATGAGTTGAGAAAAGACTTTGACTACGGTTTCGGAATACCTTCCATAGGCTTGGTTTTTCACAATCGAAAGTATACCAATCGCAAACCGGCCACTAAAGGTTGGGTGATTACCAACTTTGTCATGTCCATGAACCGTACTAACAACTTCAATGGTGTTCGAAATTATCGCGGGGCGAACAATCAAAGTTCGATGTTGGATTACTTTGCCGAGACTGCAAATGGGTTGTCTGTGGGGCAACTTGCAGCTACGAATGACGAACTTGTTCAAGGGTACTACAGTTTAGCAACAATGTTTTGGGATGCTTATCTCATAGATAGTGTTGGACCTAGAACATACGGTGCAGCAATCGACCCTATGCAGAGAGAACTGCAACAGCGAAACATAATTACTTCGAGTGGTGGAACCAATGAGCTGTCTATGCACCTTGCATCTAATTACGAGAACAAGGTATTCATAGGCGGTGGTTTTAAACTTACCACGGTTAGGTACCGTGAGACAAATACATTCTCAGAAACAGATCTTTCGGTAAATGATAACAACTGGGCATTCTGGGAACTCGATAGAGACTTATCTACACGAGGTTATGGATTAAGTGGTAACCTTGGGGTTATAGTTAGACCGAATGATAATGTAAGAGTCGGGGCTTCACTACAAACACCTACTGTCTTTACGTTAACTGATGAGTACGGTGACGAACTCTTTGTTCAATACGATGACGGCACAAATGGCACCTACGAAACGCTTACAGGAAACTACGAATACAAGACTGTAAGTCCTTTGCGTACAACATTGAGTGGTTCTTATCTCTTTGGTAACAAAGGCTTTGTATCTGCAGATGTCGACTTTGTTGATTTTTCTACCATGAGACTCAGACCGTCATACGTGTTTGAAGGGGTAAATGACGTAATCAGCAGCAAATACAATAGTACAGTGAATGTTCGGGTGGGAGGTGAGTATGTGATGAATGTAGTGTGTTTAAGAGCGGGTTTTGCTCGATATGGAAGTCCACTCAGTAATGCAATAGATAACAACCTGGCCAACACATTCCTAACTACCGGAGTTGGAATTAAAGACAACAATTGGGCTCTAGACCTGGCTTTAGTTCAACGCATGGGAACAGAATTGATCCAGCCTTATACACTTGATCAAGGGATAGTTCCAGTGGCAAGCAATAAGCTGCGCCGTAACGCGCTTACGCTCACATTGACAACCAAATTCTAAGCTTAGAGCTTCAAGAATCTTTGAGTGTAAACCGCGTTTTCGGTTAATACAGTCACGAGGTAAGTGCCTTTCGGAAGAAATGCAACATTCATTTTACCCGGAGCAATCTCACTAACTTCAACCGTTTTACCAGTTAAATCCGATACGGTTACGTCGTATACTTCACTCAAGTCTCCCGAAATTGATATTTCACTTGTAGCAGGGTTTGGACTCAACGTGAACGGATTTGACTCAAGCTCTGCAACATTTGCTGATGCACACCAAAGGTCTAGATGGAAGTTCATGGTGGAGTTTACTGATGGCTCATCAACTTTAAATACGTAAAGCGTTAAGTCAACACCTTGAGGACAACAGTTGCCGAAAGGATAAAAATGCGCAATCATGTCAAATGACTCGTTCGCTACAACGTCAAAGTTTGCGGAATCAGTCGTTTCAAGATAACATGTATTCTTGTCGCAGATAGCAGACTGAACACCACATGGGGAAGAAAACGTACGTACCCAACGATATGTACCCGGTGTCGTAAATGTAACTTTGTTATGCGTTTCAATGTCGTCTTCGGTTTCAAACCCTCTAGCCGTGTCAGCTACAGCATCCTCCCAAACTATCTGTGCAGATACTCCGCCACACATAAACATCAGTACAATAAGACTCAGTACGTTTTTCATTTCAATCAATTTAAAAACGCAAGATGATGAAAAAAAGCAACATTCACGAAGAGCCTAAGGATAAATGAATCAAAAGGTGTCATTTTTTTGACCCAGCAAAGACCTAAATTTGTTTAGAATACGTTCTGCTACAAACGACTAAACATCGGTGACCGCACTCGCCACTTATATCAAACGGCCGCTCAGGTCAGGTCTCTTTATCGCTTTGCTTTCAATGCTTGGTCACAATTCTTTTGCACAATTAATCGTGGGCGAAGGGTTTACAGCCAAGGTGCTGGTTGGAAACGTATTGGTTGGCGATGGTGTAGAAACAAACAACATTAAATACACTGGACATCCAAGAGCCATAGCTCTTTTTGAGAATGGAGATAGCTGTGAATTAGGCCTAGATAAAGGTATAATTCTATCGTCAGGAGTGGCGACCGAATGTAAGGGGCCTAATAATACCGAAAGCAATACGAAGGACTTGGGTTACCCGGGTAATCCAACATTGCAGAAGATTACGGGAACGACAACATTCGATGCGGCAGTTCTCGAATTTGATTTTAAACCCCAGACTTCTGAAGTCGAATTTAAGTACATATTTTCCTCCGAAGAATACATCAAATATGTGGATAGGAACTTTAACGACGTGTTTGGTTTCTACATTTCAGGTCCGGGAATCACCGGGGAGCAGAACGTTGCAAAGATTCCAGGGAGTAATGTGGAAGTAACCATTGACAACGTTAATCACAAGCGGAACACAGCGTATTTCCAGATGAACGATGATACGTCTTCTCGCTCTTACAAATATCTACAGCACAATGCACAAACTGTTGTTCTCAAGGCAGATTTGAAGTTGGAAGCGTGTAAATGGTACACGATAAAACTTATGATAAGTGACGTGGGTGATCCGGACTTGGACTCTTGGGTCTTTATCGGTAGTAAAAGTTTTAAGCACAAAACGGGTTTGGGCTCGGATACGGCTTTTTGCTCCAGTAATTTTATTCAAACACTGGATGCCGGCCATCCTACTCGTGACGTTCTTTGGTCTACGGGTGAGCGGACACAACAAATTCAGGTAAGCGGATACGGTAAGTACACGGTCGAAATTTTCACCGAATGCGGAAGCTTTAAGGATGAGGTAGTTATTTATCCGGCAATCCGTCCAATCAACTTGGGTGAGGATACCATTATTTGTGGGAATGAAGTTGACCAGAACTTGGGTATTGCAAATCGGGTATTTGACACGTACTTGTGGTCAACCGGAGATTCCACAAAAACAATACACGCAAAGAAACCAGGTGAGTACTGGGTGGAAGTAGGACGACAGGGTTGCTTTGCTCGTGACACCATCTTGCTCGATTCTCTTCCGGTGCCTCATTTTTCGCTGGGAGCCGACACAATTATCTGTGGATATGTTGATTTTAACATCAGACCGGATCGAAATGGAGACGACTTTACGTGGGATGATGGCTCAAAATCAGGTATACGACGTATTACATCTCCAGGCGCCTATTGGCTCCGTTTAGACGATGGAGTTTGCCATGCCTATGATACAATTACGGTTACCAACCGTACCGACTTGGATGTAAATATTGGCCCTCCGGAGCTGATTTATTGTAACGTACAAGAAGTACGCTTGACCACTCAGATTAATGACACGTCAACGTACGACGTAACCTGGAACACGGGTGATAAAGTTGGTGCCATCCGAGTTAATGAGGCAGGGGATTATTCAGTCACCGTCCGCGATAAAATTTGTGACTTCGTTGCGTCAGATGAGTGCCGTGTGGTTTACCTATCAGAAGGTTTGGAGTACTATGTGCCAAATGCATTCAGTCCCAACGGTGATGATTTAAATGAGACATTTGGTATTGCAATGGGGCTTTCTGAGGTCGACGATTTTGAAATTAACGTATACAACCGCTGGGGCGAACGCGTGTTCCGAACAACTTATATAAACCAGAAATGGGATGGGACATACAACGGTGTGCCAGCTGAGCCGGGAGTATACATGTGGTACGCACGAGTAGATACACCGTGCTTGCCAGATTTAAAACGTTATCAGAAAGGTACGTTGACGCTAACTCGCTAGATTATCCAGCTTCAGCTTCTACAGCTTCAACTTCAGGGACCATTCGTTTTAGCAAGTTTTCAATTCCTGCCTTTAAGGTCATTGTGCTAGAGGGACATCCACTGCAAGAGCCTTTCATTACCACATTAACAATACCGTTTTCAAAGCTTTTGAAAGTAATTGCGCCACCGTCCATTTCAACAGCAGGTTTTACGTGGTCATCTAAAAGTTGCTTGATTTTGCGAACCACTTCAGTCTCCTCTTCATCGGTTAGCTCTACAACCTTTTTTGCCAAAACAACTTCTTTCCCCTCTTGTAGGTATTCCTGGATGAATTTTTTCAACGTAGGAATTACGTCGAACCACTGATAATCTTCTGATTTCGTGATGCTTACAAAATTGTTCATGATGAATACACCCTTCACGTATGGGAACTCAAACAGAGCTTTAGCGAGTGGGGCATCTTTCACTTTGTCTTTTGATCGGAAATCAACACTATCGTTGGCCAAAATCATTTTGTTTGACACAAACTTCATTGACTCTGGGTTTGGAGTCGCTTCGGAATATATGGTTACAAGTTCGTCAATAGTCATTTTCGTGTTTTTACGGTACAAAGGTAACCAATGACTTGTACTTAATGTTTGCGTTTACTTGTAGTAGTTGGTTGTAAACTGGCACCATTCGCACGTGTCCTCCATACAACCGTGACTGAATTGTTTTGTCATGATTTGTTCGTAAGCCCACTCTACCATCTGGGTTATTGTTTCCAGTCCATCTTGATCGATAAAAACTTCATAGTTAATAAAGGTTTCGTCTTCGGAAGGCTCTACAAAGTCCATCGAACCACTTCGCATTTTAAGAGCACTTGTTTTATCGTAGTTTACCAGTAATGCATAAAACATTGTTTGCCTCCAGTAACTACCACCGTATTGGGCGATAATTGAATCCTGAGTTGTAGCATCTTCTTTGGGTGGCTTCATCTTACTCTTGGCGTTTTTAGGGTCTCCCGTTTTGAAGTCAACCACTCGAGCACTCATTTCGTCAATCTCTACGAGGTCTAATTTGCCTTTGATGGGTACACCATTTATCTCAACTTGGTCGATGTCCAATTCAGTTTTTATCGTGTCAGTGGTCGACCACTCATTTTTTCGAGCTTCAAAAAACCTTCCTAAGATGTTCTGCCCTAGGCTTTGAAAGTCTTTAAATTCTTGCTCGGAATAAACCGCTCTGTATTTATCCAGTTGGCTCGAGTAGATTTTGCTCATTGTGCGTGCATTAAAGAACTCAGGATCTTCTCGTTTTGATATGGTCAACTCCAGTGCTTTGTGAACTGCAATTCCAAAACTCATGTACACATTTTTTCGGGCAGGGACGCGCAATACATACTTAAAGTAGAAGGCAGTGGGACACTCGATGTATTGATTAAGATGACTCGCGCTTAATTTATAGTTAGCTAAAAATGAGTCAAGACTTGATTCATCAATAAGATTAATCTCATGGGATTTCGGTTTTGAAAGCAATTGTACCAGCCGGTTTGCAGATACTTGACTTCCAATTGCAGGTTTAAGGAAGGCAACATCCGGATGGTTCTCAATTTCGTCAAGGAATTGTGATCGAGATACTTCTTTATCATTACCGCTTGTAGTGGAATAACTCAATGTGAGACTCTGTTCGGCCCTGGTCATCGCGACATAAAACAAGCGCCTTTTTTCTTCAATACCGTCATCTGACTTGGTCGAGTCACTTATTTGTTTCCAGTTAAAAGAGTGATTAAAGGAACGTTCCTTTTCCCATGCGTTTTGTGCACATTGAAGCACAAAAACATGTTTAAACTCCAGTCCTTTACTGGAATGCGCGGTTATCAGTTGCACACCTTTTTCCTCGTATACAATGCGATCTTTGGGAATTCGGATGTGATGGCTGTCAAGCAATTGAACCTTGGTCAAAAGTTCTTCAAGACTTGACAAGCCTTTGTTTGATTCCGATTCAACGAAATCGAGAAAACTGGATATACACTCAAGCGTAAACCCATATTGGCTGGTTTGAAATGCTTCTCCGGTTAGTTTGAGGAAATCTACAATGTCAAATATGGTCTGGTAAGTTGATTGAACAGAGGTTCGTGAAATCAAGTTTTCCAAGTCCGTTGACACATTATATATGTGTGCGGTCGTCTCATCATTCAGGAATTTGAATTTGCTTAATGACTCTTCGTCAGAAATTAGAGCACGTAGGGTTAGGTCTCGGTTTTCTGGACTACCCACATATCTTGAAAGTTGGGCTATGTGTATAGGTTTGATTCCAATTCCCGGATAGTGTAATATTTCAAATAGATCCGTACCCCCGCTGAAGCTTTGGTTCAGCTCCAGAACCAAGAACTGCACTACTGACAGAATTTGTTTCACAGGAATGGATTCCAAAACATTCTCTGCTCGCTTGTAGTAAACGGGTACGTTTTCCTCGTGAAGAATCTTTCCAATCACGTCTGCGTGTTTGTGTTTTGCGTAGAGTATTGCGATGTCACTTGGTTGAGCCCCACGAGCTAATAGGTTTTTTATTTCTTGATGAATCCATAACGCCTCGTGTACAGGATGGTCAAATTGCGCAATACGCACTGGAGTCTCGCGGTCTAAATCTTGACGCTGAGCTTGGAGGTTTTTCTCCAAATGTGGGATGTAATTGATGAGTCGCTCCGAATTGTTCTCAATTAATGCCTTCGATACATTCAATATTTTCTGAGTGGATCGGTAGTTGAAATCGAGCACTATTGGCGTAAGGTGTTCGCTAAAGTCGGTTAAGAATCCCAGCACGTTCTTTATTTCAGCGCCTTGAAATTTG
>CAJXLR010000030.1 GCA_913056425.1 uncultured Bacteroidota bacterium | reverse complement strand
AGGCAATGACTGACAGAAGGCACGGATAGCACGCCCTATTTGCTTTGGGTGCTTTGGCTCGTATGCCTTTTCTAGTTCGTACTCCCTTACTTCAGCAGTATGAACTCCATAGGTTCTGTAGTGATACATGTGTGCTTCACACAAACCATTACCTGAATGGGGGTTCTCACAATCCCAGATACCGCAATCAATCCTCATTTCATTGCCTCCACAAACTTCTTCTGCATTTCCTCCTCTTGGAAACTTACCCAAGAGTTGATCCAGCATGATTTCTGCTCTGGCGTAGTCGCCCTTATTGTAGTATTTACGCGCAACGTCGAGCTTCTGTTCAAGAGATCCTTTCTTCAGGACCTTCTGATACTCGCACCCCGTAAACATACCGGCGGCCAGAATTGAAAAAATAATCAGGTGGATTCTCATTTTCAAAAGTTTGCAAAGATACTTCATTCTTGTGGGGTTTGCAATTGTTCAAACGGCTAAATTGAAGCTTTGTTACAATGGCTAAAGACCGATGGCTGTTGTACTTTCAACCGTGAGATTCACATGGTTATGAAATCGATTTTCATACCTTTGCGGAAATTATTGACGACTTAATGGATTTATTTGAGAAAGCGACGTCCAACATGGGGCCATTAGCCTTGCATGCTGAGGAAGCAAAAGGGTATTACACATTCCCTAAGCTAGAAGGAGAACTCGCACCGCGAATGATGTTCAACGGGAAGGAACGACTTACCTGGAGTTTAAATAACTACCTAGGATTAGGAAACCATCCTGAGGTTCGCAAGGCAGATGCCGAAGCGGCAGAACAATACGGTTTGGCTTACCCTATGGGTGCTCGTATGATGTCGGGTAACAGTAGTAACCACGAATTGCTCGAGCAACAATTGAGTGAATTTGTGATGAAAGAAGACACCATGCTGCTCAATTTCGGGTATCAAGGTGTTTTGTCAATCATTGATGCGTTGGTAGATCGCCACGACGTGATTGTATATGACGCCGAGTCACACGCTTGTATCATCGATGGTGTTCGTTTACACCAAGGAAAGCGTTTTGTGTATGCACACAACGACATGGAAAACCTTGAGAAACAGCTTGGTCGTGCCGTTAAAATGGTTGAAAAAACCGGTGGAGCGATTTTGGTGATTACTGAAGGTGTTTTCGGTATGTCTGGTAATCAAGGAGACTTAAAAGGCGTTGTAGCCATGAAGAAGAAATACAACTTCAGACTTTTGGTTGACGATGCACACGGATTTGGAACACTTGGAGCTTCAGGTGCAGGTGCAGGTGAAGAGCAAGGAGTGCAAGACGACATCGATTTGTATTTCTCTACGTTTGCCAAGTCAATGGCAAGCATCGGTGCGTTTGTTGCCGGTGATAAAAAGATCATTGACTACTTGAGATACAATACACGCTCTCAAATTTTTGCGAAGTCATTACCTATGGCTTTGGTTCTTGGGGCACTTAAGCGATTGGAGTTGCTACGCACCAAACCTGAGATTAAAGCAAATCTTTGGAAGGTGGTTGATGCACTTCAAGGAGGTTTGAAGGCTGAAGGGTTTAATATCGGAACAACAAGTTCTTGTGTAACTCCGGTAATCTTGAACGGTACAGTTGATGAAGCATTACATCTAATTCACGACCTACGTGAGAACTACGCAATTTTCTGTTCAATCGTTGTTTACCCGGTAGTTCCAAAAGGAGTAATCATGCTTCGTTTGATTCCAACTGCAGCGCATTCAGTTGCTGATGTTGAAGAAACCATTGCAGCATTTAGAGCGGTTAAAGACAAGCTTGTCAACGGTGAATATCAGAAACATCAAGTTGCTGATTTGTCGCTGGGATAGTAATCTAATACGATAAGAGTTTAAGCCTTGTACAAGTTGTGCAAGGCTTTTTTATTGCCTGTTGTGTGGAAGAAGTATCTTACCATAGCTGAAGTTAAGGCTCTGATAATTCTTGCCTTGGGTGTTATGATTTCGATAATTATTGAAGATATGTTGCCGTTAGGCGAAAGCAATATAGATGTTGATTTTACCTATTTCGATAGTTTGGCTCAACCTGACAAGCGCAACAAGCCAGGCAACGACCAAACATCGGAAAGAAATCGAACACCTCAGAAGAGGAAAAACTCAGCGAAACAATCGTTGAAAGTCTTTGATATAAACTATGCGAGTGCTCGTGATTTATATGGTATGGGGTTGAGTTCTGAATTTGTACGAAACTGGTTTGCTGCAAAGTCGGGTAAGGGTTTTGTTACATCAATGGAGGAGTTTCGAGCACTTCAAGTTTGCAGTAACTCACAAGCTGATCAGTTAGAACCTTACCTCGATTGGTCGAGATACAACAGACCAATCAATCGGGTAGAATCGTTAGTGATGGTTGACCTCAACACCGCTGATTCTTCGATGTTAACTCAATTGCAAGGGGTGGGGAAAGTTCTTGCGTCGCGTATTGTGCGATATCGAAATCGACTGGGTGGATTTGTCTCAGAAAAGCAACTACTTGAGGTTTACGGCGTCGACTCATCTGTATTCAGCAAGAACCAGAATCGGATTGTTTGTACGGGGGAAGTTGTGAAAATCGACCTGAACAATGTCACCGAGAACAGATTAAGTAGTCATCCATATATCTCTTGGAGTCAGGCAAAACTGATAGTTCGTTTTAGAGAACAGCATGGTGACTTTAAACACGTCCAACAACTCTATGCCTTGCATGGCGCAGATAGCAACATAATTCATCGGGTAGAACCGTACTTAGAGATTGCCGATGATTAAGGCTTGTAACCACTCAGCCGAAGGATGTCATCCGGATTTTGGTTTTCCATTAACTGAGCTAACGTTACGTCAGGATTCTTTTCCATGTATTTTCTAACGATCTGCCATCCGGCCCAAATTGCAATTTTGGGAGGCGACTCTTGAGGGACGTGCATTCCTTTGGAAAAAGGACCATCGGTAACTACTCCAGCATAATCGCGGTACGATGTGCTATAAAGCAGCTTTTGATCAATCAAATGCGTCCAAATTTGCACCTCGTTTACATTACACCACTCGATTTTTCCGGCGGGATAGCCAATTTTTAAGCTATCGTGTGTTTCCGGAAGAATGGCATCCATAGCATACAAAATCTTCCCGGTGTAAATCATTTCATCAAGCAATCGGGCTTGCTGTGGAGCTGTATACTCACTTTCTAACCAGCCTTTTACCACATTAGGCGTCAGGTATTCTTTGTGAAATCTGTTGATTAAAAACTGAGGAAAGTTTAGCGTGGGGGTGAGGTATGGCGTGAAATCAGCACCTAAATACATGTCTAAGCAGATTCCAACAGCGCTATCGGTAGTCATTACCATGCTCCGAAACGGGGTGACAATCGAGTAAAACTTAGGTATCGTTTTATCCGGGAAATGGTAATGATAATAAGAGAACGCTTTACTTAGTTCGGCTTCTTGCGCTTCAAGATTTGGAAACACCGAGTCTACCGTTCGGTAGAGGTCTTGCATGTCTGAGTTGGCAGTGAACTCAACCAATCCTCTGGTGCTTTCTTCAACCGGAATGGACCCATCGCGAGTTTCCGGCCCCATGATGCCTCTTTTGAAGTAATGCATAAAGCTCTGGTCTATTTTGTCCAGCGCTTTATAGTCTTCAACCGTTTTGACAGAAAAAATATCGTCTTCTAATCGGTTAATTGTAACAGTAACTTCACTACCTGCTAAATCAACCATGTGTTTGTTCTGATCAGAGCAGCTTGAGAATAGAGTCACGCCAAGAACGATGCCGCCTAGAATAAGTCTGTTTAATCCCGTTTTTTTTATCATTTTTGTCGTAACCATTTGACTGCAAAAGTATGAACTTGAAAAGAATCTCCGCCGTAGCATTTACCGCTCTTTTTATCCTTTGTTCACTTGCTGTTAACGCTCAACAACAGCGTTTTCGCATAGGCATGAAAGGATCTTTGAATATGTCTTGGATCGCACCATCTACGAAAAACATTTCTCGCGTTGGTTCGTCAATTGGCTACAGCTATGGTTTGATGGGGGACTTCAACTTCCAGAAATACTACAGTCTTAGCACGGAGCTTGTGCTTACGGATATTTCCGGAAGCTTTCAGTATACCAACTTGTTGAAGTTTACCGACCCTGAAACACAAAGCACTACGAGTCACGACAATGTGCAGTACGATTACAACATGAACTATGTTCAAATCCCGGTGTCGTTAAAATTTAAAACCAAGGAGTTTGGGTATTGGACCTATTGGGCGCAGTTCGGCTTTGCCCCTTCGTTTTTAACCAAGGCAACTGCTGATATCACAGGGAAGACAATCGGTACATTGTTTGATGACCCAACGGATATTCGAGTAAATAAATCAGCAAATGATGAATTTCACTTCGACAATTTCAAGGATGAGGTGTTTGTATTAAGATTCCCGTTGATTATTGGCGCAGGAATAGAGTATAGCCTTGCGGGTAATACATCGTTATACACCGGAATCCGATTTGATAACGACTTTATCGATATGCTTGCAGCAGATAAAGACGTTATAGCTAAAACCAAGTTTGTTAGCCTGAATGTAGGCGCATTCTTCTGATACGAATTATACATGAAAATAGCCCTTTCACAACTTAACGTCACCATTGGCGCCTTAGAAGGTAATGTCCAAAAAATGGGCGAGGCCATCAATCGGGCTATTGCAGACAACGCTGATTTAATCGTGTTTTCTGAGTTAAGTCTTTGCGGATATATCCCTAAAGATATGCTTAACTACGACAGTTTTGTCAAGCGTGGATATGATGCGCTCGAACAGCTCAAACCACTAACCGAGAAGATTGGTGTTGTAGTTGGAATGCCTACTTGGTCTAGACTCGAAAAAGGCAAGCGCTTATACAATTCTGCCGTACTGATTCACAAAGGTGAGGTGGTTGCCGAGGTGCATAAAACCTTACTGCCTACCTATGATATTTTTGATGAGTACCGATACTTTGAGCCTGCATCTGAATTGAGTGTTGTTGAGTTTAAAGGTGTCAGACTCGCAATTACCATCTGTGAAGATTTGTGGAATCTCGATGATCCAAAGCTGTACAGCCGGACACCAATGGATGAATTGATTTCTCAAGACCCGGATATCATGATCAACTTATCCGGCTCGCCTTTTAGTTACAACCACGTTGAAGAACGCAAGAACCGAATGGTGAATAACGCGTTGCATTACGGCCTACCATTGGTTTATGTGAATCAAGTAGGTGCGCATACGGATATTCTGTTTGATGGAGGTTCGTTATTTATCAATCGATCCGGCGAAATAGCAGAGGAGTTGAACTACTTTGAAGAAGACTATCGCTGTATTGACTGGGATGTTGATTCGGTTTATCCGGACAATAGTCAGGATCGAAAAGACTACGATATTGAGATGATTCATGATGCTTTGGTCATGGGAATTCGCGACTATTTTGCGAAAATGGGCTTCAAGAAAGCGCTTCTCGGATCAAGTGGAGGAATTGATTCGGCAGTTATCAATGCTCTGGCAGTAAAGGCTTTAGGAGCTGAGAATGTCTTAGCTGTCTTGATGCCGTCTAAGTACTCTTCGGAAGGATCTGTTTTAGATGCGGAGAAGCTTGCGGAGAATTTGGGGTGTAACTATACTACTATACCAATTCAAGACATGGTAAACTCGGTGGAAGCAAGTCTTTCTAACGAGTTTGAAGGCAAGTCTCCGGACGTTACGGAAGAAAACATACAAGCGCGAAGCAGAGGTTTATTGCTCATGGCTATGAGTAATAAGTTCGGATATATCTTATTGAATACCAGCAACAAAAGCGAAACGGCGGTTGGGTATGCAACCTTGTATGGCGATATGTGTGGAGGATTATCAGCATTGGGTGATTTATACAAGATGCAGGTATATGAAATGGCAAGATTTATCAATCGGAATGGGGAGATAATTCCTGAAGAGATTATCACAAAGCCACCATCTGCTGAGTTGCGATTTGATCAGAAAGATTCGGATTCGTTACCGGAGTATAAAGTACTCGATAAGATCTTGTTCAATTACATCGAATTGCAAAAGGGGTGGCGAGAGATTGTTGATTTGGGGTATGATGAAGCTACTGTCCGACGCGTGGTAAAACTCGTAGATCGAAATGAATACAAGCGATTCCAGGCAGCTCCAATCCTTCGCATTTCTAATTTAGCCTTTGGTGTAGGCCGTCAGATGCCATTGGTGGCGGAGTTTAATAATTAGAGTGGTTTGAGTGGAAGTTTGAGAGTGGAAGTTTGAGAGTGGAAGGTTGAGAATTGAAAATTTGCTAATGGCTAATGGCTAATGGCTAACGGCTAATGGCTAATGGCAATGGTCGCCACACATTCAATCATTCAATCATTAAAAAAGGCGCCCCATAAAGAGCGCCTTTTAATATTTGAACTACTGTTTATTTTTTTTAAACAGTAATTAGTTATTTGAGATCGTGTAAGTGATCGTAAGGGTTACGTCCTCATCGAAGTCGATCTGAGCGTACGAACCAGCAGTTGGGTCAAGCTCAAGAGCGTAAGTAAGGTTGTGACCGTTGTTAGCTCCGTCAGCAGTATATGCACTACCGATACCAGAGATAACAGTTTGATCAACAGAAGTCAAAGTAACCTGGCCAGCAGAAGAACCCATAGTGCCGTCACCGTTACCAGCGTCAGCACCAGCAGTAACCTTCAACAACATTCCACTAGGAACAGAGTTGTTAGAGATTTTAGCAGAAACCGTACGAGAAGTTTCAGAAGTACCAGTAATAGATGAGTAGTTCAACCAAACATCGTTGTTGGTAGCGTTAGCAAAGCTTACAGCCTCACCAGCTTCAGTTGGAGCTTCTACAGAAAGCGAAACGCTAGTAGAACCTTCAAGGTCAAGAATAGCAACCTCAGGGAATGAGATAGCAACAGTGTGATCGTCGTCAGCGTCGTCAGCTTGAGCGTTTGCGTTGAAAGCGAATGCTACTCCTAGAGCAGCAAGTGCGAATAATTTTCTTTTCATAATAAATAGTAAAATAGAAGTTCGCTCTTCGGAGGTCAGTAGTATTCACTCTTTTGAGCGAGAAAAAATCAAAACGCGTATTTTTAAAAACAAAGAAAAATGTGGGTAATGTCTGGATTGCTGTGGAGTCTTTTTACACTCAATCGACCGAAAAAACTGGGCTTCGCTGGGATCAAAAAAACTGAAAAAATTTTTAGAAAATTCAAGAAAAGGATCAATCGCCCACTTTATGGAGTGCCGACGTGATCCGTGAAATCATTTTTGGACCTTCATATACAAAGCACGAATAGACTTGTACCAGGTTGGCTCCTGCTTTCATCTTATCCACAGCATCCGATCCGGTTTGAATTCCCCCAACGCCAATTATCGCAACATTCGAGTCCTTACTTCGAATATATCGCACCACCTCGTCGCTTCTCTGCTGAATGGGCTTGCCGCTCAAACCACCGGCGCCAATCTCATCCACAATTGCGCTGTCGGTTTTTAAGTCGTCTCGAGAGATTGTCGTATTTGTAGCAACTATACCGGTGAGTTTATACGTGTTCACCAACTCAAGAATATCATCAATCTGTTCGAAACTATTGTCTGGTGAAATCTTCACAAATAGGGGTTTAGTTGCCTCATTGCCCACGAGCTTTTGCTCAGCATTTCTGAGTGTTTCAAAAATTACCTTCAATGAATCCTTGTCTTGTAGCGCTCGCAGATTTGGTGTATTGGGTGAACTTACATTCACTACAAAGTAATCGACTAGCGGATAGAGTCGAACAAAGCACTTCTCATAATCCAAGTGAGCATCTTCATTTGGCGTCACCTTATTTTTTCCAATATTTCCTCCAATGATTAAACTCGATTGAGGGAACTTATTCCGATACGCTTCAATTTTACCAGCGGCCTCTTCAACACCTTTATTATTAAAACCCATCCGATTGATTAGGCCTGTGTCTTTAGGGAGTCTAAACAACCTTGGCTTAGGATTGCCATCTTGCCCAACAGGTGTTACCGTACCAATCTCAACAGATCCGAATCCGAGCTTATCTAGGACCTCCAGATATTCAGCGTTCTTGTCAAAACCTGCAGCCATGCCCAGACCATTTCGAAAACGCAAGCCACCAAATTCAACGGGCTTATCTGTCACCTTCCCAACCATGAGACTCCGGACCAGTGATGTAAGTCCAAGACGGTTTAGAAAGTTTAAAGTGTTTGTGGTAAGATAATGCGCACGCTCAGCATCGAGCTTGAATAAAATGATCTTTAAGAGTTGGTACATTTCGGCGGCGAATATAGGTGCAGGACTATGATTATGTGTAATTTCGAGGCCTAATATCTATACCTTATGAGCAATTGGTTAAACGTATCTGATCATCACGATTTTTCAATTCACAACTTACCATTCGGTGTTTACTCAAACAACGGTGTTGGAACGCCATGTGTAGCCATTGGTGATTCGATTATCGACTTGAAAGCCGCTGCAGAAGCAGGTGTGTTTGATGGACTTGGTGTAGACGCATCGGTATTTGATGCACCAATCCTAAATCCATTCATAGAAACAGGCAAAGCAATGTGGTCGGCAGTAAGAAGCCGATTGCAGGAATCACTTCGGGATGAATCAAGTGCGCTTTCTGCTTCTAAGTCGAGTATTTTAAGAGATCGTTTGACGGCGGAAATGTTGTTGCCACTTCACGTCGGTGATTATACGGACTTCTACAGCAGTATAGAACACGCTACCAATGTTGGGAAGATGTTCCGCGACCCGGAAAACGCTTTGCTCCCGAATTGGCGCCACATACCCGTTGGGTATCACGGTCGCGCAAGCTCAATTGTTGTGAGCGGTACGGATATCAAAAGACCACAAGGTCAAACCTTACCACCGGATGCGAAAGTCCCTATGTTTGGTCCGACAAAGCGACTGGACTTTGAGTTGGAGATGGCATTTGTTGTTGGTAAAACGACCAAGCTGGGAAGCTCTATTTCTACCGCAGAAGCGGAAGATCACATTTTTGGCATGACCGTTTTTAACGACTGGAGTGCACGAGATATTCAAAAATGGGAATATGTTCCATTGGGGCCATTCCTTGCCAAGAATTTTGCTTCTACCGTTTCTCCATGGATTGTTACCATGGAAGCTCTTGAACCGTTCCGATGTGCAAGTATTAAACAAGACCCGGAGGTGCTCCCATACTTACAATATGAAGGAGACCACAATTTTGATATCAACCTACAAGTAGATCTGACGCCCGAAAACGGAAGTGCATCTACCATATGTAAGAGTAACTTTAAGTACATGTACTGGAACATGGCTCAGCAATTAGCTCACCATACCGTGAACGGATGTAATGTGAATGTTGGGGACATGATGGCTAGTGGTACCATTAGTGGTCATGAAGAAGATAGTTTCGGTTCAATGCTCGAGTTGTGTTGGGGCGGGAAAAAGGACATCGCCCTCAATAATGGTGACACGCGCAAGTTTATCCTCGATGGAGATACCATTACGATGAAAGCACATTGTGAGAATGAACACTTCAGAGTAGGGTTTGGAGAAGCTGTAGGGAAGATTCTTCCGAGCTAGTTCGCAGGAAAATCCATACGCATCTCGTGAGAAATCTTCTGTTCCGGTTGTAAAACCATCACACCTTCTTTTTCGAAAATCTGACCGTTGTGCGATTGCTTATCGGCAATGCCACACCAAGGTTCGATACATACATAGTCTGCTCCAGGTTTCGCCCAAATTCCTAGGTATGGGAACGATTTGATGTGAACACGGACTTCAGTTTTGCCTTGCCGATTCATTATATCGACATACGACGACTTTAAGTTTTCAAAAATGAGGGCATCGTGATCAAAGATTGATTTGGACAATCGAATCAAGTTACCTTCAAAAAACGCACGCTCGGAGGTGTCTCTAATCCCATTTACAACAGCTTGCGACAATGCGTCTTCTTCTTTTTCGAAGCGGAGTACATAGCCATCAACGGGCTTGGTATTGAATGCCGGATGAGCACCATAACTCACAGGCATCGGTCGGTCGTCGTGGTTTGTAACTTCAAAAGTCATGAATAGAGACCTTTCTTCTAGCCTGTAACCCACGTGGAAGTCGAACTTATATGGATACTGACTTGCAGTTTCATCGCTTTCGCTGAGTTTGAATATTACTTCAGACTCATTCCATTTGACCGGTGAGAACTCAGAATTACGTGCAAAGCCGTGCTGGTTGAGGTTGTATTTGGCCTCGCCAATCGAATAGGTATCTTCTTTTAGTCGGCCTACAATAGGAAACAGAACCGGAGCATGTCTGGGCCAAACATCAGGATTGGCTTGCCAAATGTATTCGTGATTATTTGAAGAGTCTACAACACTCTGCAATTCAGCTCCAAAAAGAACCACGGTTGCTTCAAGCTGTTTATTTCGGATTTTCAAGTGAAATCACTTCTTGTTTTTGGTCTCGGTAGGCAGGTCGATACCTTCGTTAACCTCTTTTTGCTTGTCACCCTTCTTTCGCTGTCCATCGGTGATTCCGGTGTAGCGTCTTGGGTAGGCAATGATGTCCTTAACTAGAGAGTCTAGATCGTGAGATGCTTTGTTTAAGTTGTGCCAAAGCTCATCATCGGTAGCGAGTTTACCCAGCGTTCCTTGACCTCCGTTAACTGCCTGCAGGGTTGCATTTAGCTCGTTGATGGTGTTGGTTAACTCCTCCGACATGTTGTCTAAATCCATGCGTGCTATTGTCGCAGTTGTGGTGTCTAAGTTGGCGATGATTTGCTTCATCTGAGGTGAGCTCGTTTTCAAGTCGGCAGACAACGCTTTTAAGTTTGCGATGACGACATCAATCTCTTCACTCTTACCATCCAGAAGCTTATTAAGTTTAACACCTGTCGTTTTGAAAACTGCTAGAGCACCACTTAAATCGGCTAAAGTCTGATTCAAAGAAACATCAGAAATAGCCGTGTCAATATCGCCGAGTACATCGTTCACCCGCTTAGAGAGTGGTGAAAGCACTTTGGTAATCGCCTTTTCCATGCCTTCGTCTTTCATAGACCTAAGCGTATCGTTGTTGGCAGCAAAACCAAGTGAGTCATCACCCATTACGATTTCTACAGCCTTACTGCCGAGCAAGTCGTTGTTTGTAATTTTTAAAACGGTGTTTTTCGGTAGTTTGATTGTGCTTGGGATTTGGACAGAAACAATCAAGTTTAATGTCTCGTGATCCATTTCAACACTGCTAACATGCCCAATGGCATATCCGTTAAGGACTACCGGGTTGGAACGGAAAAGCCCATCAACCTCTTGGTACACTCCATGGTATGTGTTGTTTTTTGAGAATAGGCTTTCACCTTTCAAAAAGTTGAAACCAACTATCAGAATTGTGATTGCTGCAGCAGCAATGATACCTACTTTCGTTTCGTTCGATACTTTCATCTAAAGAGGAATTATCTGAAGGGTCAAAGATATAGAAATGACTCGTTTGCCCTTTTAAATGCCGATAAATCGGGTAAAATGTTGGTTACTTTTCAAGTTTGGCCTTGTACTCCAGCAAGGATTCGAAGATCGACTGTGCAATTTTAGTCTGACCGGCATCGGATACCAAGTATTTCTTTTCAT
>CAJXLR010000029.1 GCA_913056425.1 uncultured Bacteroidota bacterium | reverse complement strand
CATTCAATCACTCAAGCATTGTGCTCACAGTGAGCTCAAAGGCGCAGAGCTACACAGAGACTTCGCGTTAATGCTCAAAGACGTAGAATACACTCAATAGTTACCGCGCGAATGGCTAATGGCCAAGAGCTAATGACGCTGTTCACCCAGTCATTCAGTCATCGTCCCCCTTTTAGAAAAATTTTGCTGCTCATTATCAGCACATTAGAAAATATTCGTTGAACAACGATCTTTCACAATACTAAAAACCACCCATTGTGTGTTTAGGCTTGGTATTTATTCAAACGTATTGATCAACTAATAATTGATACGATGAAAGCACTACTAGCAACCACTGTATTGTTTATCTCCTTGCTTGCCTTTCAGAAAGGCCCTTCTGCGGTAACAGATGGCAAGGTGACCGGTGTCTTCCAAGGTATGGATGACGAGGGTGTTTTGTCTTACAAAACAGATGACGGAAAAGTTGTTCTCTTCCACGAACTAGGCGACAATGTCGACTACGACCTGTTGGAAGATGAGTACATCGGCAAAAAATTTGAAATCACATGGAAAGACTCTGAGCAAGACGTTTATGACGACGAAGACGAGCCTACAGGTGAAACCGTAATGGTGAAACAAATCACGAACTTAAAGCTTATTAAGTAAGCCGTAGTCCCAACCATTCAAGATGTATTTGAGAGTGGTTGTGATTTGTGTCTCAAGACACGAAAAGCCTCCTTCGGGAGGCTTTTTCAATGTACAATGTCGAATATCCAATGTTCAAGGAAAAAATGAGTTTCTGTGCGATCGCATCGGTTTCACACAAAGACGCAAAGAGAGTCTTAACTGATTTCTGCCAAACGATTGAATTCGTGCATTCGTTGGCCACCGGCCATTCGTGCATTGGTGGCTATGGTCGTATATAACTATGTGCAATCCACCTTAAACTAAGCACTTCTAAATTCGATGTTCGCCTGCCTGTCAGCAAACAGGGTGTTCGATATTTACACAAAAACCATTCTAGCACTCGCCCATTGCCAACGGCTAATGGTCAACAGCCAATAGCTCAGAAAACATTCACTCACTCACGCATTCAAGCACTCAAGCATTGTTTCCAACCTCCGTCACTTAACCTCAACCTCAACCCTTCGATTCCTGGCTTGCCCCTCAGGTGTATTATTGCTTGCTATTGGGTTATCGGTACCCTTGCCTTCGGAGCGAACACGGTCGGGTGAAATGCCTTGTAAAATGAGGAAGGATCGAACTGCTTTGGCGCGCTTCCAAGACAGTTGCATGTTGTGGTCGTAATCACCAACACTGCTGGTATGCCCTGAAATAATAAGCTCAATCTCAGGATAACGATACAGCATGTTACGGAGTCTCAGCAGTGTTTCAATCGACTCGGGTAAAAGCTCTGCCTTGTCGTTGTCAAAATATACATTCTCCAGAACGAGCTTATCTCCTGAACTTGGATTTCCAAAGAATCCTGTGTCTTGTTTTAAGGTATCGTAAACGGTAGCCGGAGGATAAACGGGCTCAATGTCCAAATTACACTTGCACTCCGTACTGTCTGAAATAGGCACCAATGAAACATCATCAATGACATAGTACGCCTCTGCTGATTGGCCGTTAACCGATGTGAGCGCAATATCACTGAGCTTCTTGAAACTGCCAATGGTCACATACTTCTCGTTACCGGTTGCCCGATATCGGCACTGTAACATCATCCATTTCGTCTTGTACGGCAGATAGTTTTCGTTCAAGAGCAAATTAGGCTGTTTACCGATCACCTCGTCCAAGTCCTCAATCGGTTTCTTGCTAAAGTGAACACCCAACCCATTACTCGTGTAAGCACATTGGTTTGCGAGCTTCACGTACAACGAAAAACAATAGAGGCTATCTTTCTTTAGTTTACTTGTAAGTTTATTCTGCAAGTACTCGATGTCCTTCATCAGACTGTAAACCCGAAATCCCATACAGCCCGTTCCCGACTTGCAATCCTCAGAATAATAGAAGTCTGGCGTAGGAGAAATGGGTGTCCAATGCTTTACCTCGCCATCCCGTACCGAAGCTTTTGATGTGGAGAGTTTGGGGTGATCTTCAAACATCGGATTCGAGATTAGGTTGTCGTCCCTATTGGGCCAATATTTAGCGGTATCTAGTAAGTGCGGACTGGCCAAGCGTTCCTCGGTAGATTCGTAATATCTCAGCTCGTTGGAGGCACGCAAATTGGTGTATTCACTCACAATCTTGGGAATCTTAAATCGGTTCGTATGCTCGAAAACCTTCAGCTCGCCATACTGCTTTACGATGTTTAGCATAATTGGTCCTTCGATTATGATTACCTCCCGAAACCCTAAATATTCCTGAACCTCACCATTACTGTAAACTACTTCTAACAGCCTCTCGCCTTCGCTGTCGTAGTAGGTTGTGAGGCCATCGTAAACTGTTGATTTGCTGCGCTCATTTGGCTTATGCCTCGATCGTTTGTATAACTCACCGCCGACTCCATAATAGTCCCAAGTTCCCTTCTTTAAGCAGTACTCCTCCTCCAAACCTGTCACCTCTGAAACAGAAGTAACCGTGAGGTAATCGCCGTATTCCGATCGGATCAGCGTGTCATAAAACAACGTGTCTTGCGCCAGTGCATACAGCGGAAACAGCAAAATCGTTGCAAAAAAGTATCGCAGCATAGTGGTTAATATGGCTAACGTCGAAAAGGTAACTTTATTGAGCTGCTACTTCTCCTAGAGACTCAAAATGTTGGCCATGAGTCTGTATGCCCCTGGTACTCCCGCCGGAAGTTCTCGGAAGAACGAAAGACCGGTATAAACAACGTGTCCTTTACCGTGCGTGCCTACCAGCAAACTCCCTTCAAGTGGTTCTGAATTGAGGTCGCGCATAGACAATATTGGCTTAATGTCTGTTGGCCAAACATCCGGGAAATACAGTCCTCGCTCTTGTACCCATCCGTTAAAATCCGTATCTGTTATCCGGTTCGGCTGTATCATTACAGCATGACCGGGTTCCAGCACCTCAACTGTTGCGTCTTCCTCAGTAACGCGGCCTCTCGATAGTTTGATGTCAAACGGCCCTAAGGGTTGAGCTTTTAATCGGTGAGATGTGTTGTACTGCATCACCCAGGTTCCACCCGACTTAACATAGTCTGTGATTTTCTCGTTGAGGTCACCAATGTTTTCTAACGTGTTTAGTCCTCGAATTCCTAAGACCACTGCCTGATACGTTGAGAGGTCGGTTTGTTTTACGTCGTCTACGGTGAGTTGGTCTACTGTATAGCCCATTTCCTCAATGGCTTCTGGCACTTTGTCTCCCGCTCCCATGATGTAGGCAATCTTTTTTCCAACCTTCTCAAGATCTACGCGGACAAACTTTGCTTCTGCCGTTGGGAAAACCGCAGCGTGTGGGATATGGTCGTAATTTAATCGGTAATAACCCATGCCATAAACGCGCGACACATCCTTGGCTAACGCTTTAATCTTCACCTCACTTTGCTCGGTTGGCGGTGTAACTTTAAACGTAAACTGTTTGCTTCCCCCTTTTTTGGCTATTTCGTATTTGTGAAATGCGGGTTCGCACTTCCAACCATCCGGCATAAAAAGTTCAACAAATCCAGAAGCTTTTGCAGTACCCGATTTTACTTCTACCGTTACATTTTTAGGTGCCGATGTGGTAAACACAAAAACCTCTTGCTGGAGGTTTACCATAACATTCGGTGTTACAACTAACGGCTGAATCACTTCTCCTTTAACTGGATCTGTATGCTGATGATTGATTGGAATACTGATTTGTATCTCTTCATTCTGATAGGTCATTACAACGCTCAACTGAAACGGATAATCCAGGATGGGCTTACCACGCTCAAGCTGATCATCTACTTTGTATGATCCATATCCGTGCTCAGATCTCAACCAATAGGGTTGTGACGTAACATCAGGAACTTGCCATGCAAACTCAATGCTTTGATAATTGCTCTCTGCTTGTGGTTTGTATTCACTCCCCAGCGTTTTAATCGATTTTAGTTTAACCGCTTTGGAGGATGTCCGCCACTCAAAGTTTGTTGCTACATTTTCACCCACAGTGAGCAAATCTGCAGATGTATGGGCTCTCATAACAATGCCCAAACAGCGTTGAATGAGGTCTTGAACTTCTTTCAATTTTGCTGTTCTGAATTTACTTTCAGTTAATTGGGCAATCTCGTTACGCGCTTCTATTAGAATAGGTACAACCGCCTCCGGGTTGGTTACATCAAACTCGGTAGCAGCTTTTTCGAACAACTTGTCGAGCATTTTACTTTCGGTACGCTCTTTCCAAGTAAGTGGAATTTGGTCGGCAATGTTTGGTTGTGCAGGATTTCCGGAAAGTGACTCCAAGTATTCCCATTGTGGCTTCAAGAGAGGTGCGTTTCCAAAACCCTGGCTCTTATGCTGGCTTCTGCTAGCTGCAGAAATATCTGAGCCGGTTTTACCCAACAAGGTGAGGTTAGAGTTCACATCAATCTTCATGTATTTGTAGGGCGCTTTTGCAACCTGCTCGTCCATTTTTTCAACTGTTCCGTAAAACCAATAGCTGGTATTCCAATAGATGTGCTTTGTTTTCCAAACATCAACATGTCTCAACTGCTCTGGGTACATATTTGGATTGGCAGCCGCTTCAAATGCTTCAAGTGCAAGCATAGCAGAAGCTGTATGGTGTCCATGTGTTGGTCGATCGGGATTTACCTCTGGTGAAAACCGAGTGATGATAATATCAGGTTGAACCTGTCTGATAACCCAAACCACATCGGCCAAAACCTCTTCCTTATTCCAGAACTTGAAGGTTTCTTCGGGTGTTTTTGAATATCCAAAATCCACTGCACGTGTGAAGAACTGCTTACCACCATCAATTCTTCTTGCGGCCAGTAACTCGTGTGTTCGAACCAAACCAAGCTGCTCTCCAATCTCAGTTCCTATTAGGTTCTGTCCCCCGTCACCTCGAGTAAGGCTTAAATACGAAACATCCATCTTCTTATCCTGAGTTAAGTAAGAAATAAGACGAGTGTTTTCGTCGTCCGGGTGTGCCGCCACGTAAAGCACCCGACCTTGCACCTGCATACGCTGGATGTCGTGTAAAATTTCCGATGTCTGTGCACCGGTGATTATAGAACTAAGTAGAAATACTGCAGAAAGCAGCACACGAATGTTTGTCATAGTTGTTCCTTTTCAAGAAAGTCGATGAGGTTATTGCAACTCCGTTTTAGAATTTGAAATACTTCTTCAAATCCATCGGCGCCGCCAAAATACGGATCGGGGACATCTCCTCCCTTATCCTCCTCGTCAAAGTCACGCATTTTTAACAAATCAGCTGTGGCATCGTTTGGTTTTATCTGGTTTAGATCATCGTAGTTGGATTGGTCCATAGCCAGAATTACATCGAAATATTTAAAATCACTTGAAACTGCGTGTCTTGCTTTACTGGGTAAATACACACCATGTTCTTCAGCTGTTCGTAGCATCCGATTATCTGGTCGCTCTCCCACATGGTAGTTCGCCGTTCCCGCCGAATCCACCACATACTTATCCGATAAATTTCGTTCTTCCAGCAAGTGGAGAAACAAACCCTCACCCATTGGGGACCTACAAATGTTGCCTAAACAGACAAATAAAACGCGCTTCTTTTCCATGATAGTCTCTCAATTTTATCGCAATATGTAAAGTAATCTTCGGTTTTCGTAACCTTTGTATATGAATCGTATCGTATTGTTTCTGGCTTTAGGAGCCTTAGGTTTTATCGCGTGTTCGGAAAAAGAAGAAACGGACACACCCAACCAACCGACCGAGTCAACCTATGACATTGGTGTTGTTGAGACACGGTTGGGTTCAATGTACTTTTGGTTGTACGATGAAACCCCTAAACACAAGGAGATGTTTATCGACTTGGCCAACCAGTCCCACTACAATCAATTCACATTCAATCGAGTGGTGCGAAACTTTGTAATTCAAGGTGGTTGTCCGGACAGTGTTTCATACTTTGAGAATAGTCCGTATCTGCTAGACCCTGAGTTCAGGGACAGTATTGGTCACATCTATGGTGCTCTAGGAATGGGGCGGGACGACAATCCGGATAAGCAATCCAATGGCTGTCAGTTCTATGTTGTTTGCCGTGAATCCGGTCTTCCTCAGCTCGACAGCAATTACATGATTTTTGGTCAAATCGTTAAGGGCACCGATGTGCTCGAGACCATTGAATCACAAAAAGTTGATGTGAACGACAAGCCGTTGGAAGACATTCCATTGAATGTCTTTATCCGAAAGTATACCGAAAAAGAGCTGTTAGATTCCTTGGGTCTTCAGCTTTGAGTTGAATCGTGGCAAATGCGTTTTTGTGTTTGACCACAACCAAATCATCATGCCTGCTGTAAACACCCAAATAGCAGGACCAATCCACCCGGCAACACCGGTTGTTGAATAAACAAACGGTATCGCGATTGCGACAACAATCAAGCGTAGTGAATCCAAAATCTTTGACCCTTTACGGTTATCCAGCAATCGGCCATGCGCAAACACCGAGAGTAAGATGGTAATCACCAATACCAAAAGTTGTTTATTCTCCCAGAGATCTCGAAGAACAACGCGTTTTGGTTCGTCTATGATGGCGAACATCGACACGAAAAATGCCAATGTGAGCAAGCTGTTCAAGAGTAAGTAGAAACCAAACGACTTGGTAACTGGAGTTTTGTGTGGCAGTCGGTTGCCTTGTTCATCGGTCTCGTATTGATTTGGTAGATAACCCACGTCACTTGGTGTCCAAACCGGCTTCGCGAAGAACAACTTCACTTTATCCTTAAAGTTCTTCGCCATTGATGCGCGTTTGAACAAGTCTTTCCAGTAAAAGAAGTTGGAATTGTACGCATTTTCACTTTCAAATCCGGTGGTTATGCCGTAGTCCGGCTCCTCTTCTTCTGGCGTGTAAGTGCCAAACATCTTATCCCAAATCATGAAAACGTGACCGTAGTTATGGTCGATATACTTCTCGTTGCGCGCATGGTGAACACGGTGGTTTGATGGCGTAGAGAAGATGTGCTCCAAAAAGCCCAGTTTACCAACCAGTCTGCTATGTGTTACAAACTGGAAAGCTCCCACAAACAAGATGGCAGATAGCGCTTGCTCCGGATGGAAGCCCATAAACGGCATCCAAATGAAAAACAACGAGCGGTTCACCACTGCAAAGAAGGATACTCTGAATACCGTGGAAATATTGATGTCTTCGCTCTGGTGGTGCACAATGTGTGCCGCCCACAAGAAGTTTATTTCATGACTTAATCTATGGTGCCAGTATGCGAGGAAATCCGCCACCAGCAGAGCCAATATCCACGTGTACCATGTTTGAGGAATAGACCACAATGTTATGTTCTCAAACACCCAGTACGACGCCACAAAAAAGACGTAGTACCAAAAGAACGCAGCAACGCGCTCGAGTATACCGCACGAAAGGTTTGCGATGAAATCAGAGAATGTATATGTATCGACTTTTCGTCTTATGGCGACGATCTTTTCGATTAGCATCATGACGGCCAATACCGACAGAAGAATAACCCAACCTTTTGCTGTCATTGCTTATCAGAATTTTGCGCAAAATTACAACTTAGAACGGCTACATTTTGTTCGGTGACAACAATCAGTTTGTGCTATTTGGACTAATGATCCGATGGAGCCCCATAAACATAAAGGTCATAAACACCGCCATAAGCACATGACTGATGTCGTGATAATTAAACCATCGAGAAATAGAAATTTGATTTGAATAGACAATTCCGGGGATCAAACTGTATGCTAAAGCACCAATAATCCATTTACTCCCGGCTTTTTTAGTTTTCAAATAACGGTAGATGTGCATCGGCAAAACTAGACCCACTAAGCCGAATGCCGAGTTAACCTGAGTCACTCGAAAATCAAACAGACCAATCATAAGTGAAACGGCAACCAACCATTCGAAAAAGAACACGTAAGGCAATACTTTACGCAACGATGGCTTTATCAACTCCTCGATTGCGCGTAAGCTACCCATTTGCAAAAATCCGATTCCCGTGGCACCACAAATCCAACCAATCATTTTGGTCTTCGGGGAAACATAGGCTTGAAAGCCGTGACCAAGCCATGCAGCACTGGTCATACCGATAGCGAAAACTAAGAAGTAGCTTCTAAACCATGGATAGGAAACATGACTGCTCGATTTCTGTCTTTGAAAAAAATAGAAGGCTGTCCAACACACCAACGCCACCAAAAAATCTGTTAGCGTGGTTACCGGTTCCCGCCATTCAAAGCTTCCGATAAACTGGGTTGGGTTCAATATGCTGTCCGCTTCCACGGTGCAAATCTATTACTTACTCTTCGCTCTTCTGAATCAAAACATGTCGAAAAAAACCAATGAAACCAGCTTCGTCGTCGTAAAGGAACTCTACATCGTTGTTTCCTGCTATGGCATAGATGTCGCGTGTTACATCTGTTGCGAGAAATGTCATTACGGGATTTAACATTTTTCTAAGCAGCCCAGCTTTGCTGTGTGCTTGAACAAATTTGTCGAAAACAACCAGCTTCCCCCCTGGTTTGAGTACCCGAACTGCTTCGTCAAAACACCGGTTTGGGTCTGGGATAACAGCAAGGATTAAGTGCAAGATTACCGCATCAAAGGCTGCGTTTTCGAATTCTAGATTCTGCCCATCCATAACTCTAGCGTCAACCTCCAAACCCAGTTCGTTTGCACGCCTAGTGGTTTGATCCACCATCGACTTTGTAATGTCGATGGCCGAAATAGAATTCAACTTGGGCAGGTATAGTAGGTCTAAACCGGTACCACAGCCTAATATCAACACCTTGTCTGACTGATCCAAATTGGCCTTCTCAATACTCTTCTTTCTTGCAGGTTCTAGCGCCCTGACAATTTTGTCATAAATCGGAGTGTAAAACGAATAGCGAAGCCTATTCCAGCGGTTGGTGTTCATGGGCATGGTGGATAGCTATTCAATAACCTCACTCAAAACACCCCACATTTCATCTAAGAATTGAGCAGGAACCAACGAGTTGTCCGTGTTGTCTCCCATTCGGATAACTACCATGTTTTCGCTTGGAACCACACTCAAAAACTGACCGTTTTTACCAAGACCACTGTACATATCTGCCGGCGCGTTGGGCGCAACAGATCTATTAATCTTCAGCTGTAATCCAGGAAGCATGTGAGACGATTGACCGTTGAGCCACCAGAGGTAGCCGTAAGATTCATTGATGTCTTGCGCTGGGGTTGTCATGTCGCTGATATAAGACTGGTCCGCCAAATTGGTGCGTTTGAACGCAAGACGATTACGTTCCACTGCCACCCTAAGATGTAAATCACCTTCAGCCTAAAACAAAAACCCCTTCCTCGCAAGAGGTAAGGGGTTTTGCATTTCAAGAAAAAAGAGTCCTATTCGCTCTTCACGAACTTGACAATTTTCACGGTTCCATCATCTGCCGTAAGGCGCGCATAATAGTAACCCGTAGGTAGTGTAGTAATATCAATATTTTGTTTCTCGTCTAAGTCGGTCGAGAGTACAGACGTACCACCCGCATTATATACCTCTACCGTTGCAAGTGGTTTGTCTGCTTTAAAATCTACAGACTCAATCGCTGGTACCGGGTATGCTCCTGCGGTCCAATCTGGCTTCTCACTCGAAGCTTCCGATATTCCCGAAGTACCTGCATCTTCAGTTGTCACAGTGCTGTTTTGTTGAGTGTTCTTAAACACCATGCTGCGAGCACTTGGGTTGATTATCAAACGCTTGCTCAGGCTGTACGTGCAACCCGATACGGTGTCTTTGGCGTAAAGAGTTACCTTGTAAACCCCCGGTTTCGCGTACTTATGTCGCACAGGGTTTCCTCGCTGACTAGTGCCGTCACCAAAACTCCATCCGTAAACAACATCTTTACTGTTGCTGCGTGCTTTTAGTCGAACAACATTATCGTTGATCGTGATTTTAAAGTTCGCCTTCAAGTTACATGGCTTTTCGATTTTTACACGCTTGCAAACACACACTTTACACTTCGTTTTAGGGTTGAAAACGATTAGGCAAACCTCATAAACTCCGGGTTTTTTGTATCTGTGTTTCGCTTCTTGTTTGTGACCTGAGGTTCCGTCGCCAAACGACCAGTAATACAGCACATTCTTTTGGTTAGCTTCTGCTTTAACAATTAGCTTATTGCCGTCTACCTTGAATTTAAAGTCTGCTTTTAAGTCGCAACCCTTGTCTTTGATAACAATTCGCTTACAAACCTTGGTTCTGCAAGCCTTGGTTGAGTTTGAGTTTGCTGTTACCGCAGTTACACAAACCGTGTACGTTCCTGGTTTTCTGTATTTGTTATACGCTGTTTCTCCGGTTGTGTCTGACCCATCTCCAAAATCCCAGATGAAGCGGGCTTTTTGATTCGCCTTAGCTCTATACTTCACTTCGTTTCCGCTCACAGAAAACTCGAAATCCGCTTTTAGGTTACAGGTGTCTTTATTCTCAACCTTAATGTCTACACATTTGCGTGCAACACAACCCGTAACGGTGTCTTTTGCGATAAGGCAAATAGTGTATTTACCTTCTTTCTTGTACTCGTGTTTTACTTGTGAGCCTCGATCTGAGTTCCCATCGCCAAATGTCCATCCGAGAACCGCGTTACGACTATTCGATTTACCTGCTGCTTTGATGGCAAGTCCCTCTGTTTTATACTCAAAGTCAACCTTTAGGTCACACTTTGAAACTTTGATGTCTTTACACTTTCGAGCAACACAACCGGTAACTGTATCTTTAGCTACCACACAAATTGTATACTTTCCACCTTTCGCGTAGGTGTGCTTTACTTCATCTCCTCTTGCTGAGTTTCCGTCACCAAAAATGAAGCCGATACTTGCATTTTTGCTGTTCGCCTTTCCAATGGCCTTTATTGAAAGTCCGTCAATGCGAACATCAAAAGCGACCTCAAAGCGCTTGCAAGGATCTTCAACTTTAACTTCTTTACACTCACGAGTAATACAACCGGTTACTGTGTCTTTCGCCACCAAGCATACCTTGTATTTGCCTTCTTTAGTGTAGGTGTGTTTTACCTCTTTGCCTCGTGCTGCAGATCCATCACCAAAAGTCCAACCAAAAACAACTGTTCTGCTGTTTGCTTTTGCTTCGAACTTCGCTGTTAAGTCGTCCGTTTTGAATGAAAAGTTTGCTTTCAGTTGGTCACAGTCGATAATCTTAAAGCGCTTACAAACCGTTGTGGAGCAACGTGTTTTGTTGATACTATCGTAGCCATACGCCGTAAGACAAACTTTGTAATATCCTGCAGAATCATATGTGTGTTTGACGTTGCGATCTGTTGAATAGTCTCCATCGCCAAAGTCCCACTTCACAGCCAGTGCGTCGCTGGAAACTTTAGAAACAAATTTTACTGTTTTTGAGTTGTTGTCGATGGCAAATTTGAAATCGACGGCTCTGGCCGGATAACCTCGCGTAGTCCAGTAGAATTTGATGACACCCCTGTGGTTAATCTTACAGTGGAGTATCTTGCATCAGATGGAAGGATATTCACTCAAGAAGTAATTTTAAATGTGGAGGATACCCTTAGCTCGACAGCTGCTATTTCAGTTGAACAAGC
>CAJXLR010000028.1 GCA_913056425.1 uncultured Bacteroidota bacterium | reverse complement strand
GATGGCTGGACCGCACGTACGATAGACGGTGGATTATCCGCACAATTTGAACATACCATACTCATCACAGAAGACGGCTGCGAAGCACTAACTGATGTGTATGGAGAATACTAGTGATGCACAACAATGCGCTAGTACTAGAACGATACTCAGAATATCTTAATCAGAAGATACAAGGAGATGTTTTATCAACTTGTGCTAGCTCAGCACCGGGTGATTTACATTTAAATTTTGAAAGTGGTTTCTACCTAAGAATAGTATTTTACAAGAACCACACCTTCTTTCAAGAACCTGAATCACACTTCTTTCCGAAGAAAAACAACATCCCCCAACTGAAACAAGTAGTTGGTCATCGGGTGAAGCAGGTTAAAGCCTTTCAGTTTGATCGAGCAATTCTTATTGAATTCGAGAATGATTTACATGCAAACGTTCTGTGTTTTGGTAGGCGAAGTGGAATCATCATTACATCTAACAATGGATCGGTGGTTGAAACGTTTAAGCAACCCGAGTTTGAGCATTTCACAATAGACGCCACTTCATTCAATCATACCGACGATCCAAAAGAACTACAAACATTAAATCCTTTTATACATCGTGACTTAATGCCTGTCTTTGAGCAATTTAACTACTACACGAGTAAGTCCAAAGACACAGCACTTGAACAAATTCAAGCCTATATCAAAGAGGCTAGTCTTTACATCAACCGAGGAAAAAAATATGAGCTGTCGATTCTTAAATCAGACAATTGTGTTGAGTCATATACCAACATAGGCTCAGCGTTCCACGATTTTGCTCGATTGTATATGGCTGAAGACCGATACACCAGCTTATACGAGCAATTGGAGCGCGAATACACCAAAGAACTGAAGAAGTTTCAAAAGCGTATTGAGGCCACGGAGCGACACATACATCGTATCACACACGACCGAAACCACAAGTACATGGCTGACTTGATTATGGCAAATCTGCATAACGTACAGCAGGATATTAACCATGTCGACGTCCAGGATTTTTACACCGGTAAAACTGTAAGAATACCGCTCAAACCAAAACTTTCCGGACAGAAAAACGCAGAGCGTTATTATCAAAAATCAAAAAACGCTCATTTGGAGGTTCAGCACAAAGAGTCTGAACTCAAGAACTTGAAAGCTGGTCTGAATTCAGTCGAGCAAAAGCTAAACGTGCTTAAATCAAAACCGGATTACAAAGACCTGGTTAAGCTTACCAAACAGAAAGAAGTAAAACAGAAAAAGGAGAAACAGGAAAACCTTCCGTATAAGGTGTTTCATCGTGATGATTTCTCGATTTGGGTAGGAAAATCAGCCAAGCATAACGATGAACTCCTTCGTCGAATGCACAAACACGACATCTGGCTGCATGCTCGGGATGTAGCCGGCAGTCATGTCTTAATCAAAAATCCTAATAACGCGGTCGTTCCGGTCCCGGTGATTGAATACGCTGCTAGTTTGGCGGCTAAATTCTCAAAAAGTAAAAACGAAAGCTTAGCAGCAGTTATCTATACCAAACCAGCTCATATTCGAAAATTCAAAGGCGCGCTACCGGGGCAAGTTCGAGTAGACCGAGAAGAAGTGGTCTTGGTGGAACCAGCGAGGTGACAGTATTGAGTGAGGAGTAAGTAGTATTTAGGGAGTGGAAAATGGAAAGTGGAACGTGGAGAGTTGAAAGTGGGAAACATATACATTCCGCAAATGGCAAACAGCCAATGGCTATAATATTCGTGCATTCGTACTTCATTCGTGCATTCGTGGCTTACTTTTAGAGTGACGGATTGAAAATGGAAAGTTGAAAATGTGGGGTGTGGGTTTTAGATTGTATGGTACGAAGTTGAAAACTTGTACATTCTACTAATGGCTAAGAGCTAATAGCCAAATCATTACTTATCCGAAGTTAGAGTTAATGGTTAAGGTTTGTGTTTGCGTTAGTATCAACGTTAGCGTCATAGTCAAGGTCCCATTTACGGATCCACATCCACCACAACCCGAACTCCTCTGTAATCCTTATTCTCCTTGAATATCTGAACCTTATTGCGAATAACCTGCTTGAGCGGTCTCAAAGGTGTTGGACTAACAATTTTTATGAGTAGTTGACGGATAAACAACCCTCGAATTTTAGAAACGTATGGTTCTTCAGGCCCCAACATCATAGCGCCTAATTCCGGTCGCAATAAATAAGCCATCATATCCGCAGCTTTTTCGGTGTGCAGGTAGTCCTTGTGCTTCACCACTATTTTGATCAAACGACTAAACGGGGGATAGTTAAACTTGTCTCGCTCTACAATCTCAGCACCATAGAAACCATCAAAATCTCCTTCTACTACCCGCTCAATGATATGATGATCGGGTTGGTTGGCCTGTAGGATAACACGCCCTTGTTTATCGCGCCTTCCTGCCCTACCTCCTACTTGCGTAAAAAGCTGATAGCTTCGCTCAAAAGCTCGGTAATCCGGGAAGTTCAGCGCATGATCTGCGTCTAATATGCCTACCAAGGACAAAGCCTGAAAATCAAGCCCTTTAGTTAACATCTGTGTTCCAACCAAGATGTCAATCTCGCGTTTTTCAAATCCGGAAATGATATTCTCAAACGCAGTTTTGGTCCGTGTTGTCTCGTAGTCTAACCGTTGAATGCGAGCCTCCGGTATCAAATCGGCTAATTCCGCTTCTACCCTTTCTGTACCATAGCCAACCATATTTATCGCTGTATTGCCACAAGCAGCGCAGGAAGAAACAGGCTGGATGTTATATCCGCAAAAATGGCATCGCAACCGGTTTTCCTTTCTGTAGTAAGTCAGTGTGATATCACAGTTTACACAACGAGGCGACCATGAGCATTCATTACATTCCGTAATTGGAACATATCCTTTTCGGTTTAGAAAGACAATCGACTGTTCCTTCGCATTCAAGGTTGTTTTTAACCCATCGAGCAAGACACTGCTAAACATTCCGTGATTCTGTCGTTTCTTCTTTTCATCCCGCATGTCTACCACCTCAAAACTAGGCGGTGTTACTCCACTGAATCGGTTGTCCAACTTTACGAAGCCGTATTTCTCGGTTTCCGCATTGCGCATGCTTTCAACAGATGGTGTTGCACTGCCCAAAAGCACTTTGGCTTGTGCAATTTGCCCAAGCACTATGGAGGCATCGCGAGCATTGTATCGCGGACTGGGCTCAGTCTGTTTATACGTATTCTCGTGCTCCTCATCTACAATGATGAGGCCGAGGTCTTGAAACGGCATGAATATTCCGGAACGTGGCGCCAACAAAATGTTGGCCTCACGATCTTGAATTTTATACCATATTTCTAAACGCTCATTCCGATTAAACTTAGAATGATTCACAACTACTTGATCACCGAAATACGCTTGAATTCGCTTTATTAACTGTGTAGTGAGCGATATCTCAGGCAACAAATACAAGACCTGTTTTCCTTGTTTCAGACAGTCATCGATAAGTTGGATGTAAACATGAGTCTTCCCACTCGAAGTAACCCCGTGTAACAGTACCACATCTTTCTCATCAAACCACGTATTAATCGATTTATAAACCTGCTCTTGATCTGGAGTGAGGATGTTTTCTTTTGATTCTTCAGTTCCTTCGTATACAATTCGATCTACTTGTTGATCGTATTCCACGAGAATTCCGTTCTTAACCAAAGTCTTAACCGAAGACGGACTTAGGTTGAATTGTTTAACAAATTCAAGTCGGTCTATCCCTTCATGGTTTGGATCACTAGCTAACAACTGCATCAAAACGCTTAACTGCTTTGTTTTTCCACTTTCTAAAGATTCAAACACCTGCTTGAGTGCCTGTTTGTTGTGGTATTCATCGGCGAGACAAATAAATCGTCTACTCTTTGGCTTATAGGTCTCATGAAGATCTTCACGTATTGTGATTAAGCCTTTTTCGTATAGCGAGTGAATTTGTTTGAATGCAGATTTAGCTTTAACCAGGTCGTTCACTTGATCGAGTGTGAGCGAGCCGGATTGTTGAAGCATTTGTACAATGGGTATTTCGGACGAATCCAACACCGCATTGTCCGGATCCACATCCTCCGTAAGCTCAATTCTAGTCTCCGATTGCAGTTTTAATCCATTTGGTAGTGCCGCATTCATCACCTCTCCCCACGTACACAAGTAGTAACGAGATATCCATGCCCAAAACTCAAGGTGATTTTCGTTTACCACCGGAACATCATCAATTACGGAAAGAATGTACTTAGCTTGATACTCAGTAGGCGGTTTATCGCTGATGTCAACAATGATAGCAGCGTATATCTTTTTTTTACCGAATTGGACGACAACCCGCTTGCCAATGGCCACTTCTTCGTTGAATTCCTGAGGTACGCGATACGTATACTCCTTGGGTAACGCCAACGGAAGCAGGACCTTGATGTAAAGGCTGGTATATTCTTGAAAAAGGCTCAATACAGTATAGTGATCACCAAATTACAAATCTGTGAAAATTTATGGTCAACACCCGCGTTATATTTGCACCGTTGATAATTCACAACCGCATTTCAATGAACAAGTTTCTGGGTTTAATCTTAGTTGTAGCCGCAACAATGTTTTTTGGGTGTTCAGAAGAACTTCCGGAAGTGCCTGAGAACATACACTCCGCCAAGGACAATGTTCGTGCAGAAACACATTTCTTTTCAATGTTCGATGCTGCTTACGACGTAATTGCAACAAACGATAAGTTTCGCAAGTCTGAAACCTCAATCATTCCTTCAAGCGTGCTGCTTGATTTTATCGATAGTTCATTCAAGGATGGTTCAGGAGTTTCTGTTACGGTTGATTTTGGTGACGTAGGTTTTGAATCGCCTCATGGCACGCTCTGTCAAGATGGGAAGTACAGAGCCGGGAAGATGCACATTTTTGTCAATCAAAGTATTCAATCGATCGACTTCAGAGCCGTAATCATACTAGATAGCGTTGATGGTTTCTATACCGGAGACGGCGAGCACATGGTTCAATTGAATGGCACCACGATAATCACTCCGGCCGACTTAAACGCGATGCGCGTTCAGATGAAGAATGCAAGCCTGAATGACGATGGTTTGGTAACAAAGTGGACGAGCGACCGAGTAGTGAGACAAATAAAAGATGCAGGAGATGACGGGATTTGGGGGGATGAATACGAAGTCACGGGTAAATCAAGTGGTATAAATCGCGATGGTAAACCATACGAAGTTGTAATTACGGAACCTTTGGTTAAGCGAATGGAATCGGGATGTGCGAATACCTTCGTTTCAGGTCAACTCGAAGTGTACTCCAAAACTTCTAGTCAGCAAATCCTACTCAATTACGACCCAAGTGGTGATGCTCCTTGTGATGCACTCATCGAAGCAAACATCAACGGACGTAAACAAGTGTTCGAAACTCGATAAACTACAGCAGTTTAGGATACTCTAAAATTCGGAAATCGCCGTTCATGTTGGAGACATCTCTCCACGAATCAATCTGAAAATCAATTACGGCAAACCCGCAGGTTGGTAGATTATCCAATCGTACTGAGGTCAAGCGATTAACCAACTCTGTATACGCAGGATTGTGTCCTACGAGTAGTATCGAATCCAAATCATTATCAACACCTGCAATAAATTCCAATACTTCCTCAGAATCAAAGGTGTACAACTGCGAGTGACTCTCAACGCGGTTAACATCAATCTCTTCAAGAACACCCAATGCAGTATCGGTGGCTCGTTTAGCCGTGCTGTGAAAACAAGCCTGTGGTACTAAATTAAGTTCCGAAAATCGATGTGCTATTTTAGGCACATCACTTTTACCACGCGGGTTTAAAGGTCTGTCGTGATCACGTAAATCAAATGTCCAGTCTGACTTGCCGTGACGCAGTAGGATTAATGTTTTTTTCACTCAATGCAAGGTAGCATAAATCTCCTATTCGTATTCAATCACAAAGTCCCACATGGTCTCCAAATCGGGAGGACAATCAAAATCCATTCGATCTGTACCACAGTCCCACTTGCGGTTAAAATTTTTGTCGATCAAGTAAGTGTGCAAGGTGTATCTGCTCCATTTCTTCCCGGGTATATCATGCGAGAGCCAATACCAATGAACGCGGTGTTCTCCCCTATTCCTTGCATCTTTCCACCGTAGTGTTCCACACGCTGCCGTGCTCGTTCCTTCGCTTTGGTTGGTTGAGTGTGAGGCAATCGATTTATACCGGCGATGTATTTAGCGTGATCTCGAGCAGCCGATTGTAATGGCTTGTTTACTTTCAACGCTTCCAATCCGTTTTGAAGTCGCTCTTGGTTGATTTGGCGTATTAGAACTTCTTCAAGTACAACCTGATTAAAGTCTTGATTATCAATCGTTTATGGACGTATTTGAAAGGCCATCACGCATAAACTGAGTGCTAATCCAACTGCAATACCGACACGGAATCGGCCTCTTGATATTTTAATCGCACCCATGCTTCTAATTTGTTTGCCTCTTCATCTTTGAGTCTTCCTCTTAAACGGCTATCCCACTCCGTTAGTACAATCAACTTTACCTGATGTAAACTATCGTCCAGAGGTTTTATAGCGTAGTCAATGGACGAAAGTTTGGGGAACAGCACTTTGGCTTCTTCACTTACTTCTTGAAGCGAGGAGCATGACTGTATCACATTTTCAAGCTTTCGATTGAGTACAGTGTTTCTGTCGGTAACCTCCAACAGTTCTAATTGGAGCTGATCCATCAAGTTCTGCTTTTCCCCAATGATAGCTTCCTTCTCAGTTTTTAACGATTGAAATGCGTCAAATGTTCCCATGTTGTGGATGGCGATGTACGTATTACCGAGTCGATATTCTGAGGACAAACCAATCAACGAATCTTTTTCGTGTTGTGATAACGGTCGTCCGTAAACAAATAGTTCAATGGTATTGAGTGTATCTCCATAGGTGATGCTCGGTTTGATCGCCATGAACTCAGGTGTCTTGAATTGCTCATCAACGTACTTCACGGCTTCTCTTTTAAACACCGATTCTCTCAAGGCATTGCTATAAATAATTACACTTGGCACTGCCACGACCAGCACAAAAAAGGATATCAAAGTTTTTCCCCGTCTTTGAAGCTTTGGATTAACGTATTCTGCGATGGGAAATCGCAGGTATCTTACAACGAGCAATGCTGCAAGGCTTATAAAAACTGAGTTGATAAAGAAAAGATATGCAGCACCCAGGAAGTAGTTCATCTGACCGGTAGCCAAACCAAAACCAGCTGTACACAATGGTGGCATGAGCGCCGTAGCAATAGCAACTCCCGGAATCACATTTGTTTTAGATCCCCGAGTACCGGCAAGTATCCCCGCAAATCCACCAAACAAGGCCACGAACAAATCCATAATGCCCGGGGTAGTTCTACTGTCCAATTCTGAATGATCATAACCGATTGGCGTAAAATAGAAGAACACAAACGAAGCAATTACACTGATAATAACGGCTATGAAAAAGTGCTTTAACGCTACAAAAAGTAAGTCTCGATCGAAAGTCCCGACAGCAAAACCAATTCCTGTGATTGGACCCATTAATGGACTGATTAACATCGCACCAATGATGATTGCTGTTGAATTCAAATTCAGTCCGATGCTACATATCAAAATACTCAGGATAAGAATCCAAATATTGAAGCCTTTGAAAACGACATCCTTCCGAATCTGTTTGGATGTTCCCTCTATATCAACTTCGTCGTGGACACTAAAAATGTCACCAATTAAGTGACGTAAGCTTTGGATAAAATTCCTTGATACTTCAGATGAGTTCTGTGATTCGTCCGTCATGAATTGTTTACTTCAAGAACTGCAAGTTCCTTAAAAAACCTGAAAATCCAGTTCTTTTCACCGCACTCTTCTTAAACAAGTCTTTAAACACGTCTACGGTAATCTCTTCCCAGTCCTTGGCCGACATTTCTAACAGCTGTGGTCTATCGTTAAACCTAGTTTCATGATGAGGTTTAGAGAATCGATTCCAAGGGCAAACGTCTTGACAGATATCGCAACCAAATGCCCAATTCTCCATGCTGGATTTGTACTGGTCATCAATTGCATCCTTCAGTTCAATCGTTAAATAGGAAATACACCGGTTCGAGTCTATCACGCGATCAGCTACAATCGCATCCGTTGGGCATGCATCAATACACGCAGTACAACTACCACAGTGGTCTGTAGTGGGACCATCATAATCGAATTCTAAGTCAGAAATAATTTGAGCTAAGAATAAGAACGACCCTCTTTGTTTTGACAATAACAGGGAGTGTTTGCCAATCCATCCCAGTCCTGCATTGGCGGCCCATGCGCGTTCAAGCACCGGTGCCGAATCCACAAATACTCGAGCATTGAAATCACCAAAAGCTTGTGTCATTTCAGCAGCCATCGACTTTAATTTGTCTTTCAGCACAAAATGATAGTCTTCACCATACGCATACTTGGCGATTTTTGGTGCGTCTTCTCGTTGCTTCTTTTCCGGGAAGTAATTGAACGTTATGCTTATTACTGATTTAGACCCTTCCACCAAACGAGTAGGATCTAAGCGTTTGTCAAAATGATTCTCCATGTAGGCCATCTTCCCTTGATAGCCATTTGTCAACCAGCTCTCAAGGCGTGGTTCTTCCTCCGTGAGTCGTCTGGCTTCACTAAAACCGCATTGATCAAACCCATATTTTGCCGCTAAGTCACGGACGAACTGAGTACGCTTCGATGTAGCGCTATGGGTCAAAACAGTGTGTTTAACTGACTTGGTGGAATTTTGCCTAGATGCTCGTAAGCGAGATGAGTTGCCTCTCTGCCTCGAGCTGTTCGTTGGATGTAGCCTTCTTTTATAAGGAATGGTTCGTAGACTTCTTCGATGGTTCCGGCTTCTTCCCCCACCGCCGTGGCAATGGTATTAATTCCCACAGGCCCGCCTTTAAACTTTTCGATGATGGTTGCTAAAATGCGATTATCCATCTCATCTAAACCACGTGCATCAACATTAAGTGCGTCGAGTGCATATTGTGCGATGTCCAACTTAATTGTACCATCACCTTTAATCTGAGCAAAATCTCGAGTTCTTCGCAGCAATGCGTTTGCAATCCGCGGTGTTCCTCTACTACGTCGTGCAATTTCATTCGCTGCGGATGTGTCTATTTGGGTCTTTAAGATACTCGCCGAACGTTTGACAATCCCACTCAAAAGTTTCGAATCGTAGTATTCAAGACGACATGTAATTCCAAAACGCGCACGTAATGGTGCGGTGAGCAATCCACTTCGTGTTGTAGCACCAACCAAGGTGAATGGATTAATGGTAATTTGAACGCTCCTGGCATTGGGTCCCGTATCCAGCATGATGTCGATACGATAATCCTCCATGGCTGAGTACAAATATTCTTCGACCACCGGACTCAGGCGATGTATTTCATCGATAAATAAAACATCCCCCTCCTCTAAATTAGTAAGCAAACCAGCCAGGTCACCTGGTTTTTCAAGAACAGGACCAGAAGTAACCTTTATTCCACTGTCCAGCTCATTAGCAATGATGTGCGAAAGAGTTGTTTTACCTAAACCCGGAGGTCCGTGAAGCAACACGTGATCCAATGCTTCGCCACGCTGTACAGCGGCTTGAACAAAGATTCTCAAATTCTCCAAAATCTTGTCTTGTCCGGTAAAGTCTTCAAAACTCGATGGACGTAAAACCTGTTCAATGTCTCGATCGGTTCCCGACAAGTTTTCCGGATCTGGATTTAGGTGTTCGTTTTGCACTGTTCAAAAATAGCCGATTAAATCGCTCAGTCATACAACCATTATGCACATACATTTGTCTTGTACTTAAACGTTTACTCTTTACGGTAAAAGACGTATAACACAACATGAAGCACATAAAGATTGGTCTGATTTTCGCGATATTACTTCCATTTGTAGCAAACGCTCAAGTTGCTGAGAGCGAAATCGAATTCAACACCGAAGCGTACAACTTTGGTAAAATAGATTTTGGGAATCAAAAAGTTAATGCAACGTTCATTTTCACTAATAATAGCGACAAACCATTTGAAATTAAAGACGTACGAGCCAGTTGTGGCTGTACCGTACCTGCCTGGCCGGAAAAACCAATTATGCCCGGCAAAAAAGGCGTTATCACGGCAACATTTGACCCTACCAATCTTGCCGGAGAGGTAGATAAACACATAGAAATATTTGGGAACTGGACAGACATCATGTCGAAAATTCTAAGTATTCAAGGAACCATTCTTGAGCCAGACCAGGATAAGTTGAACAAGATATATCCGGGTCAGTTCGGGTATCTAAAGCAAACCAAAAACACATTGGCATTGGGAGACATTGTTAACACGCAGGTTTTTACTGATACCGTGGTGTTTTACAACTCCTACAACCTGGATTTAAAAATCAAGGAAGTAACAAAGCAACCCGAATACGTGTCAATTTCTCTAGGAAAAACGACGCTAAAAGCCGGGGATACATCTCGCGCCATAATTCGTGTTGATGCACGGAATATAGACGACTACGGTTTGATTAATGAAGAGATTGTCTTCAAAACGACAGACCGATCGTACCCATACAAAGCTGTCAAGCTGGCATTTTTTGTTCGAGAAGATTTCTCTCAACTTAAGAAGCGTCAGATCAAAAAGAAGCCAAACGCTGTATTAAGCTCAACAGAATTCAATTTTGGTGAAATGCGTGAGGGCGCCGAAAAAAGCATGCCTGTGATTCTGAAGAATACCGGAAAATCGCCGTTAAAAGTGCTTAAAGTAAAAATAGATTGTGGCTGCACTGCGTTGGACCTAGAAGGCATAACCATAGAACCCGGTACAGAGAAGCATGTAGAATTGTGGTTCGATTCGATGTATATGACGGGAGATGTGAGTAAGGAGGTTGTACTGTTCACAAATGACCCTCAAAACCACATCCTGAAACTTTACATCACTGCACGCGTTCTTAAAAATTGAATTGGTATTGTTTTTGAATAGAGCAAAGCGATAAATCTCAAAACTATGCGCACAAAACATCTGGTACTCGTAATTCTAATTGCAGTGACTGCGTCTGTGAGCGCTGCTTACTTTTTTGCAAAGAAATTTCAATCCAAATCTACCGTTGAGGTAGTTACTGAAACCAAACCGACTAGTAATGTTTCGTATTCTGCAAGCACAGCCGGTTCGGTTGATTTTGTCGAGGCATCCAAAAAGACTACACCATCGGTGGTTTTTATAAAAAATGAAGCTCAAGTAGCCCGACGAAGCAGCTTTTGGTTTTTTGATTTTGACCCGTTTGGAAGTATTGGTAAAGTATCAAGCAGTGGATCCGGTGTAATCATATCTGAAGATGGCTACATCGTAACCAACAATCACGTAATTAAAAATGCTCAGAAGCTTTCTGTAGTGTTAAATAATGGAAAAAAAGAGTATCCGGCTGAGGTTATCGGAACTGCTCCCTCTACAGATTTGGCTCTGTTAAAAATTGACGCCAAAGGCTTGAAACCCGTTGAAATTGCTAATAGCGATGAGATCGAAATTGGAGAATGGGTACTAGCCGTTGGCAACCCGTTTAACCTGAACAGTACCGTTACAGCTGGTATTGTTAGCGCAAAAGGAAGAAACATCAACATTGTTCAAAACCAATTTCCTATCGAAAGTTTCATCCAGACCGATGCAGCGATTAACCCGGGAAATAGTGGCGGTGCTTTAGTTAATCTCAAAGGCGAGTTGGTGGGCATCAATACGGCGATAGCAAGTAAAACAGGCTCCTACGTGGGTTACGGATTTGCGATTCCGGCCAACATTGTTGTAAAAATCATAAATGACTTAAAGGAGTTTGGCCAGATACAACGAGGGTTTGACGGACTGGAAGTAGTAGACATAAACGATGAAATCTTAAAAAAGATTGGTGATGTAGAAGACGGTGTTTTTGTATCGAGAGTGAGTGAAGCCAATGCTTCAAGT